>MGLU01000015.1:9362-9604 GCA_001796155.1 Chlamydiae bacterium RIFCSPHIGHO2_12_FULL_27_8
TCAAGATAAGTTATACCTAAACGAAAAATAGCTTCACTCTCTTCTATTCTTCCGGGAAATGAAAAAGCTATTTTCTGGTATTCTTTAATTGCGGTATCAAAATCATCATTTGCATAAAAAGCATCTGCAATTGTAAGACAATTTACTAAAACGTTATAAGATGAGCTAAAAATATCAATTAATGTAATATTAAAATTTTCATCGCTGTTGGCAACAGCAAAATGGTTCCCTTTTAAAGGTAG
>MGLU01000016.1 GCA_001796155.1 Chlamydiae bacterium RIFCSPHIGHO2_12_FULL_27_8
ACTACTTTTTTTACCTTTGTTTTAACTAAATTTTCTTTAATTATTGGCGCCATAAAAGCTACGTGCCAGTCATGGATATGTGCAATGTCTATATCTCCCAGTTCCTTTAAAAGAAGACATGAAGCTTTTGAAAAAAATAAAAATTTTTCTATATCAATTTTGTAGCCGTAAACCCTTTTTTTTTCAAAATATTGATTTTTTGGATCAATTAAATAAATTTCTATATTATTTATATAGCCTTTATAAATATTTGTCTTAATATGCCCTTTTTTAGTAGAAACTAGTAAGTTTTTTTTGAAAATTCTTAAATTTTTAATCTTTTCAATTTTTAAATATCTGTATTTCGGAAGAATCAAAATAGTATCTTTATCTAAAGCCTTTGTAAGGCCCCCTACAACTTCTCCAAGTCCCCCAACCTTTATAAGCGGAGTGCATTCTGCTGATATATGTGCTATTTTCAAAATATCCTCAACTTAAGCCCCTTATACATACTAATATTTTTTTTTAACACTATCTTTTTTTTGTATGTTGAAAAGAATTATTAAAATAGGTTATATTTTGTTTTTACTTTTTGTTGGGGTGTCGCCAAGCGGTAAGGCAGCGGTTTTTGGTACCGCCATGCGGAGGTTCGAATCCTTCCACCCCAATAATATTCCAAGGAATTATGCCTAAATTAGTAGGTAAGCCGTAAGAGCTTACGGAGAGATTGGAAAAAAATATCCCATCTCATGGAATAACTAAAATCTTAGTATTCTTTTTATAATTTTTTGGATAATTTTATATTCCATTTATATGGAAACAATTTAAATAGGGGAACTATGGAATTAGAAGTTTTTAATAGAGAAAAAAAAGGAATAAATAAGCTTAGAGCATTTGATAATGTTCCTGGGGTTATCTATTCAAAAGGTTCGGAAAATAAAAATATATTTTTTAAAAAAGCTGATTTTAAAAATATTTTATCTAAACTAAAAAGCGGTGATCTTTCAACGTTAGTTTTTACATTGAAAAATGAAAAAGAAAGTTTTAAAGCAATCGTAAAAGATATTCAGTATTTTATTACATCGTACGATGTTTCTCATGTTGATTTTATGAAAATAAATGATAAAGAAGAAATATCTGTAAATGTTCCTGTCAGATTAAAAGGTGTTCAAGAATGCTCAGGTGTTAAACTTGGCGGATCTTTAATGCAGATGCTACGAGCTATCAAAATTAAATGTCTTCCAAAAAAAATGCCTAAAGAAATTGTTCTTGATGTAACAAATTTGAATATTGGAGATAGAATTAAAATTAATGAAATATCTTTAGATCAAGGGCTTAAAGTTAAAGCTAAAAATTTTAAAGAAGTTATTGTTTCAGTTATAAAAAAATAATTATGGAAAATTTTTTAATTGTCGGACTCGGAAATCCTGGAATATTGTATGAAAATACAAGACATAATATTGGCTTTAAAGTTGTAAAAGCTTTAGGAAAAAAATATAATTTGGAATTTAAAAAAGATAAAAAATTAAATTCTAAAATAGCTTTTGGAAAGATTTTAAATAAGGAAGTTTTGTTGCTTTTGCCTCTGACTTATATGAATAATTCAGGGCAGGCTGTTAGAAACTGCTTAGACTATTACAAAGTAGATATTAAAAACATTTTAGTTGTTGTAGATGATACTGAAATTAGTTTTGAAGAATTCAGATTAAAAAAAGATAGTTCTTCAGGTGGACACAACGGTTTGAAAAGTATAGAACATTTTTTAAAAACCAATAGTTATAAAAGATTAAGAATAGGTGTAGGAAGATCCGGTGTTGAACTTTCAAAATTTGTTCTTCAAAGGTTTTCAAAAGATGAAAAACCAAAATTAAAAAATATTATAGAAAAATCTATCGAAATAATTGAGGGTTTTTTAACTGAAGGATTTGAAAAAACTTCAAATATTGGAAATATTAAATTAAATAAATTTAAAGAGGAAAAAAATGAATAGTGAGAAAAAGCGTCTATATGAAGGAATGTTTATCATAAATTCCGGTCTATCAGAAGATGCAAGAAAAAAAACTCTGGAAAGAGTTACCAAACTTATTGAAGAGCGTGGTGGAGTTTTAAAAAAAATTCATGAAATGGGAAAAAGAAGACTAGCTTATGAGATAAATAAAAAAAGAGAAGGTTTTTATTACCTTTTATATTTTGATTTCCCATCAAAATATATTCTTGAAATAACAAAAGAACTTCATTTAAATGAAGATTTAATCAGATTTATCATATTAAAAGCTGAGGAAGTTTTAGAAGTACTAGAATTTAAATCACTTGCAGCTCAAAACTACTAGGAGAAGAAAAGATGGCAGAAAAATTACAAAAAAATTTATCTAAAATTACTAAGACAAATATGTCCGGTTTAGGTATTAAAAATATCGATTATAAAGATATCGATAACTTAAAGTTTTTTATTACCGAAAGAGGCAAGATTCTACCAAGAAGAATTACAGGTGTCTCATTTTATTTTCAAAGAAAACTAAAAAATGCAATTAAAAGAGCAAGACATATTGCTTTATTGCCGTTTGTAACAGAAGACTAGGAGAAAAAAATGAAACAAAAACAGAAATTATTATTAATTAAAGATGTAGAAGATCTTGGAAAAAGCGGTGAGGTCGTTGCTGTAAAAGCCGGCTTTGCAAGAAATTTTTTAATTCCAAACCAATTTGCTGAATATGCAAATAGAAATGTTTTAAGAAAACAGCAAAAACTTCAGGAAGAAAGAAAAATTATTTCTTCTCAACTTAGAGAAGAATCTTTAAAATTAAAAGAAGAACTTGAAAAACTAAGTCTTTCTATTAAAGTAAAAGTAGATCCGGATGGCAAAATGTACGGATCTGTATTTCATCCTGAAATTTTAGATCTTTTGGAAAAAGAAAATGTTTCTTTAACAAAAAGAAATATAGCTCTTAGAAAACCAATTAAAGAAATTGGTGAATTTGAAATTCCAATTAAATTGAAAGAAGAAGTTAATGCAACTCTGAAATTGAAAATTGTACCTGATAAAATAGTAAAAAAAGAAGCTGTAAAAGAGAAACAAGAACAAAAAGAAGAAATTAAAAAAGAAGACGAAGAAAATAAATGATGAAAAGATACCTTTCTCCTGCAAAAGTTAATATTTTTTTTAAGGTATTAAATAAAAGAGAGGATGGTTTTCATAATATTTATTCTTTATATCAGGCAGTTTCTTTATTTGATGAAATAAGCTTTGAAATATCTAAAAAAGATAGTTTTTTTTCTAGTGACCCTTCATTGAATTTTGAAGATAATCTAATAAAAAAAGCTATTTTTTTGTTTAGAGAAAAAACAAAAATTTTAAATCCATTAAAAATAAATCTAAAAAAAAATATTCCTATTCAGGCAGGTCTCGGCGGAGGATCTTCAAATGCTGCCACAACTCTTTTTGCATTAAACGAAATTTTTAATTTTCCACTTAGTGAAAAAGAGCTTTTTGAGCTTTCAAAAAATATTGGAAGCGACACCTTTTTTTTTTTCTCAAATGGATCAGCTCTTTGTTCCAAAAGAGGGGAAGAATTTGAAAATTTTAAATTTTTAAATCTTGAATTTTATATTTTTAAACCATTTTTTGGAATGGACACAAAATCTGTTTTTACAAATTTGAATTTAAATAATTTAAAATCTATAGATATTCATGAAGTTAGAGAAAATTTAAAAAATGATAAAATTTCAATATTTAATGATTTGGAAGCTTCAGCTTTTTCTTTAAATCCTGAGCTTCTAAAAATTAAAAATTTGCTTTTAGAAAATTTTGATACTGTTTCTATGTCAGGAAGCGGATCTTCTTTTATATGCTTTAATAAAAAATCTAAAAAAGTTTTAGAAAATTTTTTGCAATATAAAGTCTTTACTATCCAAAGAAAAGAAAAAAGTTGGTATTCTTTTTAAAAAAACAAAAAAGTTTTATGAAAAGAAATAAAATAGTTGTAACAGGTGCAGCAGGTTTTATCGGCTCTGCTCTTGTAAAATATCTAAATGAACAAAATATAAAAAACATTTTTATTGTTGACGATCTTAGAAATGAAAAATGGAAAAATTTAGTAGGCAAAAATTTTTTGGACATTTTTTCAAAAGATGATATTTATGAAAATTTAAAAAAAAATAAAAATGAAATTTTAGCTATTTTTCATTTAGGAGCTTGTTCTGATACAACATGCACCGATGAAGAATATCTTTTAAATAATAATTTTCGCTTTACAAAAAAATTATGTGAGTTTGCTTTAGAAAATAATATTAGATTTATTTATGCATCCTCTGCAGCAACTTACGGCGATGGTACATCCGGTTTTAAAGATGATATTGAAAATATTGAAAATTTAAGACCTATTAATATGTATGCATATTCAAAACAGCTTTTTGATCTTTGGGCTAAATCTAATAATATTTTAGATAAAATTGCAGGTTTAAAATATTTTAATGTTTTCGGGCCAAATGAGTATCATAAAAATGACATGGCTTCAATGATTTATAAAATGAAAAATATTGTACAAAAAGATAAAAAGGTTTTTTTATTCAAATCAAATGATTTAAAAAATTTTAAAGATGGAGAACAGAAGAGAGATTTTATTTATGTAAAAGATGCAGTTCAAATGACATATCTTTTTTTGGAAAATCCAAATGTAAACGGACTCTTTAATATTGGATCCGGAACTGCTTCAAGTTGGATTGATCTCGCTTCTTCTCTTTTTAATGCATTGAATGTTCAAAAAAATATTGAATTTATAGATATGCCGAAAAATTTACTTTCTCAATATCAAAATTATACCTGTGCAGATATGACAAAATTTTTTAGCTTTTTTAAAAATTTTAAAATTACTAACATAAATGATTCTGTAAATGATTATGTTAAAAATTATTTGATTGAAGATAAAAGATGGTAAAACTTTCCGGTACAATTTCTCAATTCAGAAAAATCAATGCTTTAGTCGCAGGGGATTTTATGGTTGATAAATACACCTACGGTAAAATTGATAGAATATCTCCCGAAGCACCTGTTCCTGTATTGAATATTTTAAAAGAAGAATATAAGGCAGGCGGAGCCGGAAATGTTCTTTTGAATTTAATGTCTTTAGGTGCAAATGTTACTGCTTTAGGAAGAGTTGGTGATGATATTACTTCTCAAATTCTAATCAATAGTTTTAAAAGTGCTAATGTAGATACAAATTATCTTTTTTTGCAAAAAAGTTTTAAAACTCCTTTGAAAAATAGATTTTTAGTTGAAAATCATCAGCTTCTCAGAGTCGATGATGAACTTATTATTGAAAATACTAATGAGCTGGAGAAAAATATTTTTTTAAATTTTGAAAATATTTTAAAAAATATAGATGTTATTACAATTTCTGATTATGGAAAGGGCTTTTTGTCCAAAAGTTTATTGTCCTCATTAATTTTTTTTGCAAATAATAAAAATATTCCCGTAATCGTTGATCCAAAAGGAAATGACTTTTCCAAATATAGAGATGCTTTTCTAATTAAACCTAACTTAAAAGAGGCATATACTGCCGCCAATTTAAATTTAAATGAAGATTTAACTTTAGTTGCTAAAAAACTTTTAGATCAAACTAAAGCAAAATACTTGATGATAACACGGTCAGAAAAAGGCGTTTCCCTTTTTTATGAAGATGTTAGAAATGATTTTAAAGTTGTTTCTAAAGATGTTAAAGATGTAACAGGAGCAGGGGATTCAGTTCTTGCAATGATGTCTTTTTCTATTGCTAATAAAATTGATGTGAATACCGCTTGTCAGCTTTCCAATATTATTGCATCTATTGCAATAGAACAGGTCGGATGTAGTCAGGTCAATATGGAACAGTTTATTAAAAGACTTGTAGAACAGGATGGAGAAAGTAAGATTTTTGATATTGAACATATTGATGTGTTAAAAAAAATATTAGTTGATAAACCTTTTTCTCTTTTAGCACTTAGAACTAACAAAATGAGCAATCTTCTTTTCAAAACAATCAAAAATATGTCTAAAAAAAACTTTTTAATAATTTATTTGGTTCATGACAATGTTGATGATGATTTTATAGAGATTTTACTTTCATTAGATGAAGTGAATTTTATTATTTTAGATAGTGAAAATTTAAAAAAAGTGTGTATTGAAATTCATCCTAAAAACATTTTACTTTTAGATGATGATAAATTAACTGAAATTGAACATTTTGATGTTTTTGAAGAACATTTGCTTCAAAAATAAAAGATTGATTATTAAGAGGTGCAAATGATAACGGCTCCGCCTAAACAAATGTTGTTTTTATAAAATACAATAGACTGGCCTTCAGTAACAGCTCTTTGAGATTTATCAAATGATACAAATATTCTATCGTTTTCTATTTTTTCTATAGTACATTCTTGATCCTCTTGTCTATATCTAATTTTAGCATTGCACTTAAATGGCGTTGCAATATCAAAAAATTGGTTTACCCAAGATATGTTATTTGCAATTAAAGTATTTGAAAAAAGATCTTTTGAGTCTTCTCCTTGACAAACATAGAGTGTATTTGTTTTAGCATCTTTTTTATATACAAAATATGCATCGCCTTTTCCACCAATTTTAAGTCCTTTCCTCTGCCCTATAGTATAAAAACTTATTCCATCATGGCTGCCTAAAATTTTTCCATCTTTTGATTTAATATTACCTTTTTTAAATGAAATAAAATCGGAGAGAAAATTTGTAAATTTTCTCTCTCCTATAAAACATATTCCTGTAGAATCTTTTTTATTGTGATTTATAAAATTTTGTTCTTTTGCAATTTTTCTAACCTCTTCTTTTTTTAAATGGCCGATTGGAAAAATAACCTTTTCTAAAATTTTTTTATTTAGGGTATATAAAAAATAGCTTTGATCCTTGTTTAAATCTATAGCTTTTAAAAGATTGAAATGTTCATCTATTTGTGCATAATGGCCCGTTGCCAAAAAATCTGCTTTTAAATTTAAAGCTTTTTTTAAAAAAAGATTAAATTTTATCTCTTTATTGCACAAAATATCCGGATTGGGTGTTTTACCATTTTCAAAATCTTTTAAACATTTTTTAAAAACATTATCAAAATATTCTTCAGAAAAATTTACTGTATAGTATGCAATATCAAGTTTTTCACAAACTTTTCTAACATCTTCAAAATCTTCTTTAGCAGGACAATTTTTATCATCCCAGTTTTTCATAAAGAGAGCTATTACATTATAACCCTGTTTTTTTAAAAGATATGCTGCAACTGAGGAATCAACT
This sequence comes from Chlamydiae bacterium RIFCSPHIGHO2_12_FULL_27_8, assembly GCA_001796155.1. Lineage (GTDB taxonomy): Bacteria > Chlamydiota > Chlamydiia > Chlamydiales > SM23-39 > O2-12-FULL-27-8. The sequence goes on from MGLU01000016.1 coordinate 7,262, forward strand.
CCTCCTGACATGCCCACTACTACAGTTTTCATAAGTTTACTAAATTTTCAATCCTTTTATCTAAAGATGGATGAGTCATGAAAAGTGAAAGATATGATTTTTTTTTGTATCCGGATATTTTTAAATTTGAAAATGCTGTTTGTAGTGATTTCTCATCAACTATTTCATGTGTGTTTTTTAAAGCGTTTAAAGCTTTTATCATTTTTTGTTTTCCAACAATGTTTGCAGAACCTATGTCTGCTTTGTACTCTCTTTTTCTTGAGTAAAAAGCTAAAACAATCGAAGCTAAAATCATAAATATAATTTCAAATAAAAATGTAAAAAGTCTCATTGAAGTATATGAAGATCTGTTTTTCTCCCTACTATTTGAAGTGATAACAAATGCTAAAATTCTAGATAAAAACATCACAAAAGAATTAAAAACACCTTGTAGAAGAGTCATTGTAACCATATCGCCATTTTTTATATGAGACATTTCATGACCTATAACACCTTCCAGTTCTTCTGTGTCCATTTTATTGATCAGGCCTGTAGAAAGAGCTATTAATGAGTTTTTTTGAGAATAACCGGTTGCAAAGGCATTTATTTCTTTTGATTCATATACACCTACTTCAGGAATATGATTTAGCTCTGCTTCTATAGCTATTTTTCGAACTATGGAATATAGGTAATTATAATTTGAATCATTTTCATTAACTATTTTTACTCCAACCATCCATTTTGCCAGGTGTTTTGATAATAGAAGTGAAATAAAAGAACCTGAAAATCCCCATATTAAACAGAATATCATAAGGCTTTGAATGTTAAGGTGATAGCTTTGTAAATAAGGCTGTATATGGAAAAAATTAAGAATCAGGGAAACTGTTAAAACAACTAAAATATTAACTAAAAATAATAAAAAAAATCTTTTTATAAAATTCATAAAACACTCATTTTTAGACAAATTATAGTATTTAAAATTCATAGAGTCAACATTTAACCTCCACATGTCTAAAGACCTTGTCTTTATCCACATTTTTTTAAAAAATTTATTTACCTAAAGCGGGAAAGCCCATTGGCTTTAGCCATGGGATGAGAGCGTCTATTTTTTTTTTTTCATATTTTGAGCATATCTAATATTATTATGATAATTTCAACATCGAGACTTTAAGTACTCCGTTGAAACAGAACTTAAAATTGATCCGTAAGGACTTTTTAAGTTCGAAATATTAAGAATCAGATATGATTCGTTGAAATATTGGTGTGTCGCCTCTTTCACTACTAGTACTTTCTGATATTTTTCTTTTTTTGACACATTCTCTGATGTCCGGTTACCAATCACTGCTGAAATTATACAACAAAATAATTTTTATGAATTAGTAAAAAATTATTTTACTTGATTGCCGGATCTTTTTGAGATCTTGCACTTATAAATCGATCTAAAGTAGTCTGTAATTCTTTGCTTTTTCCTTTTTGTAAGTATGTTCCCTCAAATAATCGATCCGTTTCAAATATAATTGAATAATTATTAATTTTGAAAGAATCTTCTATTTTTGAAATATCTTTACCATAAATTAATGATGCTATTTTAGATGTTTCTGTATCACCGTAAAGACTTATAAGGTCATCTTGAGAAAGTTTATTATTAAATATAGTTTCAAATAGCACTTTTAAAAAGATATTAAATACAACAAGTTTTATAAGTTTGTTTTTTTTAAGAGATTTTACACATTTTTGATCTAGGGTTGG
>MGLU01000017.1:0-174 GCA_001796155.1 Chlamydiae bacterium RIFCSPHIGHO2_12_FULL_27_8
AAATAATTTAATGGATAAACAATATCCATTAAATTATTTACATCAAAAATCCGGCTATTTTGCTCATAAGTTGGTTCATCAGTCCATCTTATAGCTGAAGCTGTAATGACCTGATCACATTTTATAGGAAAACCAAAATTCAAATTAGTTTTATTACTTATCATTCTATCCAAA
>MGLU01000017.1:199-8822 GCA_001796155.1 Chlamydiae bacterium RIFCSPHIGHO2_12_FULL_27_8
AATAATCTTTCATTTGGATGTATGGATTAAAAAGAATTTTATTTCTTGCATAAGCGATATTTACAATATTATGCATTGGATCAATTTCCAAAATCTCTTCATATGTTTTTATAGATTTTGAGCATAAGCCTAAAATACTCTGATCTTGAGCAAGGTCAAATAAAGCTTCTAAATTGTATGGATGCAAAGCTCTTAAATGATCCATATAAAATTTAGATCTTAAATAATTCTGCATATAAAACTCCCATTTGCTCTGCTGCTCTAGAAAAATGGATTTTTGAACATTATATTTGGAAGAGAGATTCAGTAAAATTCTCTCTATTTTATTTTTTTCATTTTTATTTAAATTATAATAATTATTTTTAATTTTTTTTAAAATTTCTTCATAAGTACAAAAGATTGTATTTTGATTACAAAAGATATTTGCAAGCAACTTTTGATTATTGATTGCTGTTAAAATTATTTCATTTTTCAAATCATTATCAACGCTATCTTTTAATGCAATATCATAAATCTCATAAGAGAGATATGGTTTTTGATCCCATGAATATATTCTTGCTAGTTCTCTTATAATTACAGGATCAAGTGCGTTTAATGATCTTAACTCTTCATATGTTAAAATGGATTTTTCAAAATCTTTATTCCAGGAAAATGCCCTAGCTTTAGTTAAAATTATTTTGTAATTATTAATAAAGTCATTATCCAATCTATTTAATATTTCATATGAAGCATCAAAGTTTTTATAAATTGCATAAAGTCTAGCTAAGTCTAAAGAAGCAAAAAAACAGTCAGGATCTATTTTTAAAGCTTTATTTAAAAATTCTATAGCAATATTATAAAAGCCTTTTTCAGAATATAGTTTTGCAAGCGTTTGAAGTTCTTTAGTTTGTTGAGTTGACTCTAAAAGATTTTGATAATTGCATATTGATGAATCTATTTCTAAAAGATAAAAAGCAGCTTCAGCATCACATTTGTTTAGATCTATAGCTTTTTGAAAGTATTTTTTTGCATTATTGAAATCTCCCAATTTTTCATAAGATCTTGCTAAATAAATCAAACAGATTGTTTCATCAGCACTTGTTATAGAAGCTAAAATATCTATTGCCTTTTGGTAATCTTTATTTAAAAAATAAATTCTTCCAAGCTGCAGTTTACTTATATCATTATCTTTTTTTTCATAAACTTTTTTAGAGTAAAACAGTGCTTTATCGTACTCTTTGGTAATAATTTTCAATTCTGATAGCTGACTTAAAGCTCTTTCAACTTGAACGCTATTAAAAATAAACTGATCATATATCTCTTGTGCTTTTTCATATCTTTGAGTTGAAGCATATAAAAATGCTAATTTAAATTTAACTTCTTCATTTTTTTTATTTCTTTGTAATAATTCTTTATAAATTCTTTCTGCAACATAAAAATTCCCCGAAGCACTTAAACTATTTGCGAATTGAAGATAAATATTATCTCTATAATTTGTTTTCTCTAAAATACACAAAAACATGTCTTTTGATTTTTTTGGATGACCAATTATTGCTTCAAAATTTGCATTTTCGATACAGATATTTAAGTTATTTGGAAAATCAGCTATAAGCTTGTTTAATAAACTTTTAGCATCAATAAATCTATTTTCTCTCATATAAATTCTTGCTATCTCTAAACCTACAGACTGATCATTTTTATTATCTTTATAGAGTTCATTTAAAAGTTTTAAAGCTTTAAGATCTTCATTATTCCAGCTTAGAGCAAAAGCGAGTTGTTTTTTTAAAGGTATTGAATTTTTATCTAATTCTAGTGCCTGATTATAAGCTTTTATAGCATCATCTAATTTTCTGTCATAAACATAGGTATTTGCAAGTTCAGTCACATATAAAACTTTTTTATGTATTTTAATAAGTTCTATAAATGCATTTTCGGCTATTGAGTAAGATCTATTTCTTTGATAAAACCTTGCAAAGGCAAGTAAATCTTTTTCATTTGAAGAAAATATCAATTTAGTCTGCATTATATTTTGCAATAATTGTTCACTATCTTTTTTATTATTTTTTAAATTTTCTATTACAGCTTGATCATTAGGATATTTTTTTAAATGCTTTTTATAAATCTTTTCAGCTTTTTTATTTTTCCCTAAATATGCTAAAGAATTAGCTAAAAATATATCTGAAGAATCACTTAAATATTTTTTATTTATTTTTGATACTTCATTTACAGCTTTTAAATATTTTTTCCGGATTAAAAAGAGATTAACAAGCTCAATTTGATATTCATGTGTTTTACCATTGTCTTTTATTAGCTCCTGATAGACATCAAAAGCTTTTTCATATTCTTCTGCAAAAATCAAAATTCTTGCATAGTAAAGCTTCAATTTTGATTTTTCTTTGTAATTTTCAGGGATAGTTTTTAAAATTTTATCATAAAATTTTACCGATTCCTTATAATTTTTATCATAGCTATAGTAATCAGCTAATGCTATTTTAACTTTGTAACTATCCGGATAATATTTTAAATAGTTTTTATAAATGCCTTCAACTTTATCAAACTGATCAATTTGAATAAAAAAATCACCTATAGCAATTATTATGTCACTATTTTTTTCATCTTCATAAATTTGTTTTTTTAAAAATTCTACGACATAGTCATAATCGCCTAAAATTGAAGAAGAATTACCAAGACCCCGCACTACAAGGCTGAGTTTAATTCCATGTTGTAATGCAATAAGATAATTATCAATAGCTTTTTTATATTTATAATTCTGATAATAATTTTCAGCTTTTCTGAATGAAACCCATTTTTTTTCTATTATTCTATACGCAATAGAAGTGTATACGACAATAACTAAAACGGCTAAAGCTAGATAAACTTTTTTCATCTATGAACTAATTCTTGACTTTTCTTCCCTTACTTAATACCTTTAAGGTATTAAGAATATAAATGCAACTCAGTATGCTTGAAAAACTTATATATATATTAAAAAGCAAAAAATCTCTTATTGAAAAATTAGAAATTTTAAATGACTTCCTAGATAAAAAAAAATTTGATGCATTTTTTAATGAAAATAAATTTTTACAAGAAATATTAAACTTCCAAACTATTGAAGAAGAATATGTTGCAAAAGTATTGTTTATATTAAATCAACTTCAAAATATCTTTTTAAATACCCATAAAATAGAAATAAAATATAAAGAACTTTGTAAATATTTAATTAAGATTGAAAATTTTTATTCCCCATTGGGAGGAATTTTAGGGTATCACAATAAGTTTTTATCTCTTTTAAAAGAAAGAGTGCCCTCTAAATTCAACTTTTATCCTCCAAAATCTTTTGACATAAAAATCTATGATGAAAGCCTATTAAATATAGCTGTTAAAAATTTAGATAAACTAGCATTAATTTGCCCTATGGGCGGAGCAGGAGATAGATTAAACTTAATCTGCAAAACGACACAAAAGCCATTGCCTGCTGCAAAATTAAAATTTTCAGGGAAAACTTTAGTTGAGCTTTTAATTGATGATATCAGGTCTTTAGAATACCTTTTTTATAAAAAGTTTAATAAAGAACTTATCATTCCAATTATAATAATGACTTCTGATGAAAAAAATAATTTCGAACATATTTATTCAATATTTAAAGAGAATAATTTTTTTGAAAGAGGCAAAGAATCCTTTTTATTTATAAAACAGTTATCTGTTCCACTAATAACACCCGATGGAAACTGGGCAATTACCGAGCCGTTTAAAGTGGCAACAAAACCATCAGGACATGGAGTTATTTGGAAGCTTATGATTGATAATGATGCTTTTGATTTTTTAAAAAAATTAGGTAAAACAAAGGGATTAGTAAGACAAATAAATAATCCTATTGCAAATACTGATAATACACTTCTTTCTTTTATAGGTTTAGGCTTTAAACATGATAAAAAATTTGGATTTTTATCATGTGAAAGAGATACAAAATATAAAGAAGGCTTAAACATTTTAAAAGAAAAAAAAGATAAAGTTTTTAACTATAATTTTTCGAATGTAGAATATACTGAATTTGAAAAACAGCATATTTCAAATAATCTTGATAATTTAAACTTTCCGGCTAATACAAACACATTATTTGTTGATCTAAGTGAAATATATAAAACAACATATTTGAATCCCTTCCCTGAGTTTATAATAAATTTAAAAACTGATGTTTATGAATACAGTAAAGATAAAAAAGCAACTAAAATAAAAGCCGGAAGGTTGGAATCAATGATGCAAAACATTTCTGATTTCATAATAGACTCGAAAGATCAAAAAATTACAGATGAAGAACAGTTGCAATTAAAAACATATATAGCTTTGCAAAATAGAGATAAAACAATATCAACTACAAAAAAATCTTTCCATATAGGTGGAGATGTTTATGAAACTCCTGAAAAATGTTTTTTTGATCTTTTGAAAAATGGCTACGATCTTTTAAAAAACTACTGCAATTCTAAACTTATAAAATTATCATCATTAGATAATTATATTTTAAATGGCCCTTCCTTTATTTTTATTTATAATCCTATTTTAGGTCCTCTATATAGTACAATATCTAAAAAAATTGTTTCTTGTAAATTTAAAGGAAATTTTGAATTAAATTTAAATATATCTGAAGTTCTTTTAGAAAACATTTTTTTAAATGGCTCCTTAATAATAGATTCTAAAATTACTCATGATAAAAAATTTTTGAAACCTAAATGTATATTAAAAGATGTTAAAATTGATAATAAAGGTATAGATAGAAATAAAAAAAATATTTATTGGAAAAATAAAATATATAGGCATGAGTTATTAAAAATTACTTTAAATGAAAACTCAGAATTTTATGCTAATAATATAATTTTTAATAATTCTCATGAAATAACAGTCCCTCCATATTGTAAAATGTTTGCTATTCAAGATAAAAATATAATAAAATATAGAATCGAAAAAAATAATAAATAATTGTTTGCTTGCAAAAAATATATTATGTTTTTATAATCCCTGTAATTAATTATATTTTGATTTAAAATAAATTTTAGATCAAAATATAAAATAAAAGATTACATATTAATTAGGATTATTATATTATTCCTAATAATTAACAATGAAAGGAAGATATTATGAGCATTGATACTAAACAAAAAAATTTAAAAGAAGTTGAAGAAGTTTTACAAAGAGCAATCAAAAAGGTTGGAGTGAAAAAAATCAACGATCTTTGTAAATTTATTCCATTAAATTCAGGGGGATACATACATCACTTTACATTAAAAAAAATGAAGAAGAAAAATCCTGAAGAACTTGGAGAAATGGTTAAAAAATTTATTATTAATGTTGATAGACCTAGAGCTGTAGCACCAAAACCTAGAGCAGCTAGAGGATCTAGAAAAAAAAGAGATCAAATCACATTTAATAAATGGCAATTAGATAGAATGTTAAATATAGCAAGACTTGCCGGGGATAAAGAAATTATTTCAATTTTAAGTCCAAAAAAATCTTTAGCTACATATAAAAGAGAGCTTATTCAAACAATCAGACAAGGTAAAATAGATCAAGAACTTTGGAATGGTTATGTTGAAGGGGTAAATGCACAAAATTCAATTTTTGCCGATCATTCTCTTCTTTCAAATCCATCAAACTAATTTTAAATTATATAAAAAACCTTTGAAAATTAAAAAATTTTAAAGGTTTTTTTATTAGTTAATTAGCAATAATTTCTCTTGATTTTAACTTTATATATTATATAATTATCACTTCAAAAGACTTAAAAAAGGAAAAATTATGTCTGAAACCGTAAACAAAGAATTTGGAAAAGTTAGGTCGATATTATGGCCTATTTATACTTTTGAATTGAAAAAAATCTTACCGATGCTGCTTATGTTTTTCTGTATTTCTTTTAACTATACAATTTTAAGAGATATGAAAGACTCTCTAGTTGTTACAGCCGGAGGTTCAGGTGCTGAGGTAATACCATTTTTAAAATTATATGGTGTATTGCCCGGGGCTGTAATGTTTATTCTAATTTATTCAAAACTATCAAACAAACTAAGCAAACCGGCATTATTTTATGCTACATTATCACCATTTTTAATATTTTTTGCTCTTTTTGCATTAGTTTTATATCCGGCAAAAGATTTTTTACATCCTTATGCTTTTGCAGATAAAATGCAGTCTCTGCTTCCAACCGGATTTATGGGACTTATTGCAGTTTTAAGAAACTGGGTATTTTCAATATTTTATATATTATCAGAACTTTGGGGAAGCGTTGTATTATCACTTCTTTTCTGGGGATTTGCAAACGATATTACAAAAGTTAAAGAAGCTAAAAGATTTTATGCTCTATTTTTAACAGGTGCAAACGTAGCATTATTAGTATCCGGACCAACAATCAGATATTTTGCTAACCTTCCTAAAAAACTTGCAGCTGTAGCCGGAGTTGATCCATGGGGTATGACAATTAATAAATTGATGCTTCTAGTAGTTTTAATGGGTCTTATAATTATGGGTTGTTACTACTATATGAATAAAAGTGTTTTAACAGACTCTAGATTTTATTCTCCTGAAGAGATGAAATCATCTAAAAAAACAAAACCAAAACTTTCAATGAAAGAGAGCTTTAAATTCATATTTTCATCTAAATACTTAGGACTGCTGGCTGTATTAGTTGTTGGTTATGGAATTGCAATTAACTTAGTTGAAGTTACCTGGAAATCGCAATTAAAACTTGAATTCCCAAACTCAAATGATTATTTAGCATTTATGGGTGCTTTCTCTACAGTGACCGGATTTGTAACAATTTTAACTACAATGTTCCTAGGCGGAAATATCATGAGAAGATTCGGATGGAGATTCTCAGCACTATTAACTCCTGTAATGTTGATTTTAACCGGTATTTCATTCCTTGGATTTATAGTATTTAAACATAAACTGCCAACATATCTTTTAGGCGGAATCACACTACAATTTTTCATAGTATTACTTGGTGCTGCTCAAAACATATTAAGTAAATCATGCAAATATACATTCTTTGATCCTACAAAAGAAATGGCTTATATCCCATTAGATCAAGAGTCTAAAGTTAAAGGTAAAGCTGCTGTTGATGTAGTTGGTGCAAGACTTGGAAAATCAGGCGGATCATTATTACAGCAGGGATTAATTATTATGTGCGGTGGAATAGTAGGAATTGCTCCATATGCTATGATCCTAGTATTAGGTATAGTAACTGTATGGATGTTCTCTGCTAATTCTCTAAGCAAACTATTTGAAGAAAAGAATGCTGAGATGGAAAAAAGAAAAATCTCGGAAGAAGATCTTAAAGTTGTTGCTAAAAGCTCAAAAGAAGGAGCAGTTAACTAGTATTTAACAGGCAATACCTTTATTTTAAAAAAGATAAAAAAACCCGCTTAATTTTTAAGCGGGTTTTTTTTTATTTAATAACTTTTTTATAATATAAGAGGCATGCACTATCTAAAGCTAAATGTAGATAATCTTTATTAATAATTTTTATTTTAATATCCTCGCATTGATACCAAATATTCTCTTTTTTAACATAAGTTAAAAATGTATCTTGATTAAAAAAATCATTCCGATATTCGATAAAAGATAAAAGCTCATAAAAAGAAGAGTTTAAAAAAAGTGTATTTTTAACTTTAAAGTTATTTTTTATTTCCAAAAAACCCTTATATTGAACTAAAAATTCTTTGGGGTTCATACCATTAAAAAAATTATTAACAATATTTTCGAAGTTAGTATCGATATCATGTTTAATAATAACATGATTTTTAGAATTTAAAATTTCGATATTTTGAAAATTTTTATATGAAAAAATGATTGAAATAAGTTTTAAAAAATCAATTTTAAAATTATTAAAAAAATCTTTAGAAATAACCTGCTTCAAACTATTAAAAATAATATCGGAACTTAAAGTTGCTATTTTTTTATCATTTTTTAAATCAGATTCATAAGAATCCAAAAAAACATTTAATGCAAAAAAACTTTTAGGCAAAAAATCAAATAAATATTTAATCGTTGGAATATTTAAAACAAAATGTAAAAGACTATTTAAAAAATTTGGACCTTTTATACCTAAAATAGGAAGTTTTTTTTCGTTATTTTTTTTTAAATAACTATTGTTTTCATAGTACCCATAATAATTAAAAGGTCTGCCAAAAAGAGAATAAAAAATATTTAAAATTTCATTTGCATTTTGGTTTTTTACAATTTGATTGTATTCTTTTTTAAAACTTTTTGATTTTAAACTATTAGAAAATAAAGCATTTATTTTTGAAAGATTTTTTGATTCTAAATCAAAATCATTATTATTTAATTCATTAAATACAGAACTAATTTTTTTGCTGTATATAAGCTCCATAATAGTCCATTTATTTTCAAAAGAGATAGGACTCTAAAGATTTAAGTATTTTATTGCAAACTCATTTTTTATCAATGACGGCGTAATACCCCTGACTTCAATCATGGAGATATAAGCCGCCTTTTTTTCTTGTGAATATATATACTTCCATGTTAAAATGCTTCTATCTTTTAAAGGTCTACCGTCGGGCTGACGGGATGTTAAGCCTTTGGAGAGAATGTAAGACCGGAGGACATGGGTTGTAGAAAACGTAAAAGTCCTCAA
>MGLU01000018.1:0-5998 GCA_001796155.1 Chlamydiae bacterium RIFCSPHIGHO2_12_FULL_27_8
AAAAGGTATCCGAATAATAAATTTTAAAATTATTCATAAAACTCAAAAATCATTTTCTTCTTTTTATATTGATGAAATATTAAAAGAAGAAAATGATTTTTGAGTTTTATGAATAATTTTAAAATTTATTATTCGGATACCTTTTGCTAAAGATGTATTTTTTAGAAAAAGCTAAAGAAGAGGTTGGTATGGCTGTTGAAATGTTATAGTTTGGATTTAATCTTACATTTAATATAAAAAATAAACTTAAATTAAATGGAAATTAAAATGAATACAAATAAAAAAAAATTATTTTAAAAAACAGAAGACTGTTTTCCAATGAGAATAATTTTTAATTCAAAATTACTGATCAGTTGGGAAACAGGTTTAAAATTTCAAAAAAATTAGATTGCAGCTAACCAATAGTTGCAACAATTACAGCTTTAATAGTATGTAATCTATTTTCTGCTTCATCAAATACAATTGAATGTTTTGATCTAAACACTTCATCTGTAACCTCCATTGATTTTAAACCAAATTTCTTAAAAATATCTTTTCCTACTTCAGTTTCCAAATCATGAAATGCAGGCAGACAGTGCATAAATAAAACATTTGGGTTTTTAGATTTTTGAAGCATTTTCATATCTACTTGATATGATTTTAAAAGTTTAATTCTCTCTTCAAACATTTTCTCTTCACCCATAGATACCCAAACATCCGTATAAATAACATCAGCATTTTTTACAGCTTTTTCTATATTTGATGTAATTTCAATTTTAGCTTTTGTAAATTTAGCTACCTCTTTCATCTCTTTTACAAGTTTTTCTTTCGGCCATAAACTTTTTGGTGCTAAAGCTACAAAATGCATTCCCATTTTTGCACATCCAATCATCCAAGAGTTGCCCATATTATTTCTTGCATCTCCAACAAAAACTACTTTGATTTTGTTTAGTGGTTTTTTTAAGTGTTCTTCTATTGTTAAAAGATCCGCTAAAATTTGTGTTGGGTGATAATCATCTGTAAGTCCATTCCAAACAGGTACTCCGGAGTATTTTGCTAAATCATTTACAATACTTTGATCAAAACCTCTATATTCAATCCCATCATAATATCTTCCTAAAACTTTCGCTGTATCTTCAATAGATTCTTTTTTCCCCATTTGAGAATTTGTTAGAAATGTAACATTTGCTCCTTCATGACCGGCAGCCGTTTCAAAAGCACATCTTGTTCTAGTTGATGTTTTATCAAAAATTAAAACAATATTCTTATTTTGAAGAGAGTTACCTCTAATACCGGCTCTTAATTTGCTTTTCAGATCTTTAGAAAGATCTAATAAATATTGTATTTCTTCCGGAGTAAAATCTTTTAATGTTAAAAAACTTCTTCCTTTTAAATTGACAGCCATTTTTATTTTCCTGTTTTTTTGCTATTTAATTTTCTAATAACAAAGTTTTTTTTATCTTTCAAAGAAATAATATATCTTCAATATTTTTTTTGTTGTGTTTCAACATAAAAAGTCTGTCAAAACCAAATGCAATTCCAAATAGATTGCCAAGATTTTTTAAAGAATTTAAAAAATCAGAATCAATTTCCAAATCTTTTTTAACTTTTAAAATTTTTAAAAATCTTTCTTTTTGGATTTTTTCATCATCTAGTTCAAAAAATCCATTTCCTAGTTCTAATCCATTAAAAAAAAATTCAAACCTAAAGGCTACTTCTATATTATTTTTAATATACGTTTTAGCAAGTGCTGCCTGATTTGATGGGAAATCATATACTAAATATAAAACATTTTTAGAGCATTTTTTTTCTATTACATAATCAAAAAGAAGATTTAAAATTTCTTCATTCGAACAAAAATCAAAATTTTCTAATGAAATATTTTCATTTTTTAAAATTTTTTTAAATTCTTCTTTTCTTATATCAAAACAATCAAAATTCAAATAACTCTTAAAAAGAGTTTGATAGGAAACTTTTTCAAATTTTTTAAATCTTATAAACAGTTTGATGATTTTCAGATTGTCTTTAATAAATTCTTCAAAAGTTATATCTGATTTGTACCATTCAATCATTGTAAATTCAAAATGATGCTTTTTACTTTTCTCTTTATCTCTAAAAACATGACCTAAATAATAAATATCCCTCATCCCTTTAGAAATGATTTTTTTCATTTCATATTCAGGAGAAGTATGAAGATAATGAAGTTTATTAGAGGGATATGCTTTGATGGAATCTATATAAAAATCAATAGTCGGATATTTTAGAAGAGCCTGTGTATCAACCTCTAAAATATTTTTTTTATAAAAAAAATCCCTAACCTTTTTCAGTTGATAAGATCTATCAGTAAAAATTTTAACTTTGGGATCTTGAGACATATTCCGCAGTTCTTGTATCTACTTTAATTATTTCACCCTGTTCTATAAATATAGGTATAGAAATATTAGCCCCTGTTTCTAAAATTGCAGGTTTTAAAACTCTACCTGATGCAGTATCACCTCTAACCCCGGGATTGGTCTCTACAATTTTTAAATCCATAAATGTCGGAGGAAGTATTTCTATAGCTTCACCTTTGTAAAAAATGATATCGTATATTATATCGTCTTTTAACCATTTTTTTGTTTCTTTGATTGCTGTAAAAGGTATATGCATCTGTTCAAAAGTTTCATCAGACATAAAAACAGCTTCATTTTGATCTAAATAAAGAAGTCTCATTCTCATTTCCTGAACGTCTGCAAGAGAAAGTTTTTCGCCTGATTTGTATGTTTTTTCAATTGATCTTCCTGACTGCAGGTGCTTTACTCTTATTCTATTAAATGCTTGGCCTTTGCCGGGTTTTACAAATTCATTTGAAATAACTAGATAGGGTTGATTTTCAATTTCTAGTTTCATCCCTTGTTTTATATCATTTGTTGAAATATCGCTCATAAATCTCCTTAATTTTGAATAGATTATATCCTTTTTGCATTAAAAAATTCAAATATAAGCTTTGCAATTTATATGTTAAAATTATTTTTTAAAAATAATATTGTTTGATCAATAAAAATATTTGGGTCGCTATGTTTTATTAAAGGCAGAACTTTTTTAATTTTGTCTTTCCCAAAAGCTCTTTCTGCCGATATTGAAAATTCTAAAAATTTTATAGAAATAAAATGATGTCTGTCTGCAAAGATTTTCAATCTAGTCATTGCAAATAAAAAATTGACTTCGTTAGGAATTTTACCAAATCTATCTTCCATTTCGTTATAAATTTCTAAAATATCATTTTCGTTTTTCATCTCTCCAAGTCTATAATAAATTTCCATCCTGATTGAAGATTCTTTAATGTAACTATCAGGTATAAATGAAGGAAAAGATGCTTCAATTTTACTTTCGAAAAATGAAGGCCGCCGGTTGTGTTTTAAATTCTCTATAGTTTGTTTTAAAAGTTTACAATATAAATGAAATCCAATATTTGAAACATAACCTGATTGTTTGGTCCCAATTATATCTCCGGCTCCTCTTATTTCTAAATCTCGCAGTGCAACTTTCATGCTCCCTCCAAAACTTGGAGACTCTAAAAGAGCATTTAACCTTTTTCTTGCTACCTCTGATACCTCTTTTCTTTTAGGAGTAATGAAATATGCGTAAGATGATCTGTTCCATCTGCCTACTCTTCCTCTTAATTGATATAGTGCAGATAATCCAAATGTATCTGCTCTATCAATTATAATTGTGTTTGCATTTGGAATGTCTATACCGTTTTCAATAATTGTTGTAGCAAATAATATATCAACTTCACCATTTTTAAATTCATGAAAAATATCATCAATACTATCAGATGGCATCTGACCGTGAGCAATTTTTATTTTTACTTCTTTTGGAAGAATTTTTTTAATGTGTTCAGCTCTATTAAAAATTGATTCAACTCTGTTATGTATAAAAAATACCTGCCCATTTCTTGAAATTTCTCTAAGTATTGCATTTTTTATTGTTTCATCTTCATTCTCTGCCAAAATAGTTTTTATTGGCAGCCTGTCCTGCGGCGGTGTATTTATTACTGACATGTCTTTTGCTTTAATCATAGACATATATAAAGTTCTAGGTATCGGAGTTGCAGAAAGTGTAATGCAGTCCACTCCGGTTTTGATTTTTTTTAAATGCTCTTTTGCTCTAACTCCAAATCTCTGCTCTTCATCAATAATTATTAAACCAAGATCATTGAATTTTACATCTTTTGATAAAATTCTATGAGTTCCTATCAAAATATCTACTTTTTTCTCTTCCACTCTTTCTAAAATTTCTTTATTTTTTTTCTGAGTATTGAATCTTGAAACATGTTCAATTATTACGGGAAAGGTATTCATTCTTTCTTTAAAAGTATCAAAATGCTGCATTGCTAAAACAGTTGTCGGTACTAATACCGCAACCTGTTTTTTGCCGTCACATACTGCTTTAAATGCTGCCCTCATTGCAACTTCTGTTTTGCCATAGCCGACATCGCCAACAATTAACCTGTCGGCAGCTTTTTTGCTCTGCATGTCATTTTTAACATCTTTAATTGCATTTAACTGATCAGTTGTTTCAACATATGGAAAGTCCATTTCAAAAATTTGCATTTCATCGCTATCGGATGGAAACTCAAATCCACCTTCAATTTCTCTTTCAGCCTGCATTTTTAAAAGATCTTGGGCATACCCTATAATTTGTTTTTGTGCTTGCAGTTTTGTCGTCTGCCATTTTTTCGAACCAAGTTCATCAATATTAGGTGAAATCTCTTCAGAACCGATGTATTTGCTTATTAAATGTGCCTGAGACAGGGGAACGTAGAGTTTTGATTGATTTTTATATTCAATAACAAAAAATTCTGATTTCAGACCTAAATGGTTTGTAAGATTTTCTACTCCTAAATATTTACCTATACCGCTATGGTAATGTACTACATAATTTCCGATTTCAAGACTATTAAATTCTAAAGCTAGAGAGTGGTGTGTATCTCTCCATTTCTGTCTTCTGATAACATGTCTTTTTGTTATATCAAAATATGAAATAAAACATTTTTTTAAGTCTATATCAATAAAGCCTGAATTTAAAAAACCATTTTCAAATTTAACTTTTAATTCTATTTTTTTATTTTTTAAAAGTTCTAAAATATGATTTTTTTCAGATTCCTGTTTGTATAAAAAAATTATTTCAAGACTGTTTGATGATAAATTTAAAATTTCATCTAAAATATTTTCAATTTTCTCCTTTTTAAGAAATTCTGAAAAACTTACAAAATTATGCTCCAAATGATATGAATTGATCTTTTTATTGAAAATTTCAAATTGAATTTTTTTATTTTTTAAATTTTCAACATGAGAAAGTTCATTTAAATCATTTTGTGAAAAATATACCTTTTTATTGTTTTCAATGTTTTTAAAAAATTCTTCAAAAGAAATAAAAAATTTCGATTGTTGTATATGAAACTTGTCTAATTTAACAAGATTGTCTTCAATAAGTAAAATATCTTCAAAAATAATAACAAAATCATTTAAATATGAAGTTATAGATGTCAATTTTTCGTTTTTTATTAAATGCAGCTCATCTGCCGGAAATATTTGTACATTTTCAATAAAATCTATTGATCTTTGATTAGATGGATCAAATGTTCTTATACTCTCAATCTCTATATCAAAAAATTCTATTCTATATGGGTTTAAAGCATTAACAGCAAAAATATCTAAAATATTGCCTCTGAGGGCAAATTCCCTTTTGTCTGTAACTAGAGCTGTTTTTTTGTAGCCCATGTTAGTTAAAATAACTTCAAGAGTATCAAAATCAAAAAGATCTTTCTTTTTGAAATTTAATGTAAAACTTTTTAAAACATCCTGAGTAATGACTTTTTGAAGAAGAGAATGAAGATTGCAGATCAATAACTTATTCTTTTTTTCTTCTAAAAGGTTATACATAGTCTCAAATCTTTTTCCAATTATATCTGCACTAGGAGCTATATCTTCATTCGGAAAAGTTTCCCATGATAGAAATTCAAAAAGGTTTTGGT
>MGLU01000018.1:6042-6929 GCA_001796155.1 Chlamydiae bacterium RIFCSPHIGHO2_12_FULL_27_8
CTTGCAATAATCAAAATATCTTTATTTAAGTTTTTTGATAAAAGAGAAATAACCACTGAAAGTTCACTTTCGGAGATTTGATCTAAAATAATACTGTTGTTCTCTTTTAAATTAGCTTTTAAAGATAACTCAAAAGAGTTATTTGAAAAATGTTTTAACACTTGTTTTTTAAAATTTCTTTTATCTTCTCAAAGGCTATGTCTAATTTTTCCGGATTTTTTCCGCCGGCTTGAGCAGAATCCTTTTTACCTCCGCCACTGCCGTTAATAATTGGATAAATCTCTTTAATTAGTTCATTAGCCAAAATATTTTTATCTGCCAAATCTTTTGAAACCTTTATTACTACCTGACATTTATTGTCATGCTTGCATGCAAGAACAACAATTTTAGATTTTTGATTCAGCACAAGCCTTTCTGAAAATTGATTCAAATCTTTTGGTGAAATATTTACTTCATTAAGTAAAACATAAAAAGAATTTATTTTTTCAAAACTGTTTTGAAGAGATTTTAAAAGAATTTTTTCTTCTTCATTTTTAAAATGTTTTAGCGATTGTTTTAACGATAGCATTTCATCAATAGTCGAACTTACAGCATCTTCAACTTTTGAAGGCTGAGATTTTAATTTATAAGCTATTTTTTCAAGAACATCGTCAGATTCGTATGCAATATCTTCAGCTTTTTGTCCGGTTGCAGCTTCAATCCTTCTAACTCCCGATGAAATTGAACTTTCTTTGAAAATTCTAAAATATCCTATATCCCCGGTAAAATGAGTATGAGCTCCTCCACACAATTCTTTTGCATCATTCATCTCAATAACTCTTACTTTTTCTCCGTATTTCTCTCCAAAAAATTGTTTTATGGAAGGATCTTTTTGAGCAATGTCATAT
>MGLU01000018.1:7001-8555 GCA_001796155.1 Chlamydiae bacterium RIFCSPHIGHO2_12_FULL_27_8
TCATTTTTGGTCATTGCTTTATGATGATCAAAATCAAATCTTAATTTGTTTTCATCAACAAGTGAGCCTGCTTGTTTTACATGAGATCCTAAAACTTTTGTTAATGCATAATTTAATAGATGTGTCGCAGAGTGATTAGCTTCAATTTTTTTTCTTCTATTAATATCTATTTTTGCTTTTACAATATCATTTTTTAAAAAAGAGCCTTTTACTACTTTCCCAATATGAATAATAATTCCAGGATATGGAGACTTTGCATCTTCAACTTTAAAAATACCATCTTTTGTCGTAATAAATCCGCAATCTCCGACTTGTCCTCCCATTTCAGCATAAAATGGAGTTTTATCTAAAATGATTATAGCAAGTTCATTTTCTGAAATTTCATTTTTAAAGTTTTTTCCTTCTATTAAAGCTATAACCTTACAATCAGCCTCATGTTTTTTATGACCTAAAAATTCAGAACTATTTTTTTTTGCAAAATCTGCAAAAAAATTTTCATCAAATTTTTCCATATGTTTTTCTGAAGCATCTTTTGATTTTATTTTTGCTTCTTCTTCCAGCTTTTCAAATTTATTAACATCTACCTGTAAGTTTTCATCTTTTGCAATAAGCAACACTTCCTCTATCGGAAAGCCATATGTATCTTTTAATTTAAAAACTTCTTCTCCGGAAATCATCCTGTTGTCTTCTTTTGCAAGAAAAATAATTTTATTTAAAATATTTCCGCCTCTTTCCAAAGTTTTGATAAATGATTCTTCTTCCAAAGTAATTATTTCTCTACATTTTTCTTCATTTAATTTTAATTCATCGTAGTCATCCATTAATGATATTAGAGAAGGTAAAAGCTTTCCTAAAAATGGAGAGGTTAAATTTAAATATTTACCGTATCTAAATGCTCTTCGTAATATTTTTCTAAGTACATAACCTCTTTCTACATTAGATGGAACTATTCCATCTGATATTGCAAATGCCAAAGTTCTTATATGATCTGCTATTACATGAAAAGCGGGTGAGTTTTTACTGTTTTCTATATACTTAACTTTAGATATTTTTTCGATTTCGGAAATAAGGCTTCTTAAAACATCTGTTACAAAAATATTTTCAACACCCATTTTTAGAGAAACTACTCTTTCAAGACCGGCTCCGGTATCAATAGACGGTTTCGGAAGTTTTAAAAGTTTTCCATTTTCATCTCTATTGTACTGCATAAAAACAAGATTCCAAAATTCTAAATATCTTTCTCCGGAAAGATCATAAATAGGGGAAACGGCATCAGAATATTTTTTACCCCTATCATACAAAAGTTCAGAACACGGACCGCATGGGCCAGTGTCTCCCATAGACCAAAAATTTTCTTTTTCACCAAATCTGACAATTCTATTTTCAGGGAGATAATTTTTCCAAAGTTCAAATGCTTCATCATCATCTTCAAAGACAGATGCCCAGATTTTATCCGGATTAAATTTAAAAATATTTGTTGATACATCAAAAGCATATTTTATAGCTTCTTTTTTAAAATAATCTCCAAATGAAAAATTTCCAAGCATTTCAAAA
>MGLU01000018.1:8587-8793 GCA_001796155.1 Chlamydiae bacterium RIFCSPHIGHO2_12_FULL_27_8
TTCCAAATCATTATGCTTCCCGCCGGCCCTAATGCATTTTTGAGATGAAGTTGCTCTTGAATATGACCTTTTGTTTTTACCTAAAAATACATCTTTAAACTGGTTCATTCCTGCATTTGTAAATAATAAATTTGGATCGTCATGGGGTAAAACAGGGGAAGATTTTACAATTGTATGACCATTATCTTTGAAATATTTTAAAAAAC
>MGLU01000018.1:8856-14026 GCA_001796155.1 Chlamydiae bacterium RIFCSPHIGHO2_12_FULL_27_8
TTTGTGCTTCAGCAACTATTGACGGCAAGATATTAAACAGGATACAAATTCCTACAAAAACACCGGAAGTTACAATTCCCAAAATCATTGAATTTTTTCAAAAAGAAAGTATAAATAATAATCTAAAAGCTATAGGGATAGGAACTTTTGGCCCAGCTGATGTGGATCCATCTCTAAAAACATTTGGAATGATTAGATCAACTCCTAAACAGGGTTGGAAAGATTTTGATTTTATATCTTCTATAAAGAAACATTTTAACATTCCAATAGGATTTGATACAGATGTAAATAGTTCAGCTTTAGGTGAAAATAATTGGGGAGCTGCAAAAGGTATTGATACTTTTGTTTATATTACGGTAGGTACAGGTATTGGAGTAGGTGCTGTTGTAGAAAAAAATCTTTTACATGGCTTGACACATCCTGAAATGGGACATATTTTTATTCCTCAAAATAAAGAAGATGATTTTGAAGGAGTTTGTCCTTACCATAAAAATTGTCTGGAAGGTTTGGCTTCCGGCCCATCCATGTCCAAAAGATGGAAGTTGAAAGAAGCACTTGATCTTGCACAGAATCATATAGGCTGGGAATTTGAAAGCGATTATTTATCTTTAGCTATTGCTAATTACATTTTATGTCTCTCTCCAAAAATAATTATTTTAGGTGGAGGGGTGATGAACCAAAATTTTCTTTTGCCGATTATTCATAAGAAAGTTAAAAAACTTTTAAATGGATATATAAATAACGATATGATTTTAAAAAATATTGATAAATTTATTGTAAAACCGGCATTGGGAAATGATTCAGGAATTTTTGGGGCTCTTGCTTTAGCTTTAGAAGCAGAAAAAAAGAAAAATTAAATGAATCCTAAAAATGAAGTTGGTAAAATATATTCTCGTCCATGGGGAACGTATCAAACTCTTAAAATATCTGATAATTGTCAGGTTAAATGGATAGAAATTTTTCCAAATTCTAAACTTTCTCTTCAAAAGCATTTTAAAAGATCTGAACATTGGATTGTTGTTAAAGGAAAGCCTTTAATAACTATTGGAGATATTAAAAAAGAATATAAGGAAAATGATCATCTTTTTATTCCAATAGAAAAAATTCATAGAATTGAAAATATATATAAAGAAAATATTATTATTGTAGAAGTTCAGATAGGTTCATATCTAGGTGAAGATGATATTTTGCGTATAGAAGATATTTATAATCGAAATTAAAATTTTTCCTTGTAAGAATTAAGAAACTTGTTAAAACTATTCCTTTGAAAAAAAAAGGTTTTTATGGATATTGTTTTAAAAAATGAACTAAAAAAAGTTGCAAATACAGTAAGAGGCTTGTCAATAGATGCTATAGAAAAAGCTAAATCCGGCCATCCGGGACTGCCGCTTGGCTGTGCAGAGCTTGGTGCATATATATATGGAGTGCTTTTAAATCATAATCCAAAAAATTCTACCTGGATAAATAGAGATAGATTTATTTTGTCTGCAGGTCACGGCTCCATGCTTTTATATTCTCTTTTGTATTTATCCGGATTTAAAGTGACAATTGAAGAAATTAGAGATTTTAGACAGCTCGGATCTAAAACACCCGGCCATCCTGAAGCTCATATCACGGATGGCGTTGAAGCAACTACAGGGCCTTTAGGCCATGGCATAGGCAATGCTATTGGTATGGCAATTGCAATGAAAATATTAAAACAAAAGTTCAATACAGAAAAATATAAACTTATTAACAATAAAATTTATGTTTTAGCAGGTGATGGATGCATGATGGAAGGTGCTGTATCTGAAGCTTCCTCAATTGCGGGTCATTTAAGATTGAATAATTTAGTTATCATATATGATTCGAATAAAATTTCATTAGATGGTCCCACTTCGGAATCTATTTCAGAAGATACTAAAACAAGATATAGATCTTATGGTTTTGATGTTTATGAAATTGATGGACATGACTTTGATGCAATTGAAGCGGTATTTAATGAAATAAATGAAAAACAAACAAAACCTGTTTTAATTGTTGCAAATACTATAATTGGAAAAGGTTCTCCTCATAAGGCAGGCACTCATAAAGTGCATGGATCGCCGCTAGGTGCTGATGAAGTAAAAAATACAAAAATAGCCCTTAATCTTCCTTTGGAAGATTTTTATGTACCTCAATCTGTTTTAGATTTTTTTAAAAGAAAACAGGAAAAAGAACAACAAATTGAAGATGAATGGAATAAAATGTTTTCTTTATATGCAAAAGAAAACTCAACACTATTTGAAGAATTTAAAATAATGCAAAACAAAACTCTTCCTTTAAATTTTGAAAAAATTTTAAAAAACATCGATATCAAACAATCAATGGCTTCAAGAGAAAGTTCCGGAAAAATTTTAAACTATCTTGCAGATATTTTACCTTTTTTATATTCAGGTTCAGCAGATCTATCTTCATCTGATAAAAGTTATCTGGATAAATATCAGCAAATTTCTTTTGATAATTTTCTTGGAAGAAATTTTAAATTTGGTGTTAGAGAATTTGCAATGGGAACCATCTCAAATGGTTTAGCTCTTTCAGATTTTTTTATTCCTGTATGCGGAACATTTTTAGTTTTTTCAGATTATATGAGAAATGCCATTAGACTGGCAGCACTTACTAAATTGCAGGTTATATATCATTTTACTCATGATTCAATTTTTTTAGGTGAGGATGGGCCGACTCACCAGCCTGTTGAGCATTTGGCATCTTTAAGAGCAATGCCTAACTTAAATGTTTTAAGGCCGTGCGATGTTAATGAAGTAAAAATGTCATATTATTCTGCTTTAACATATAAAGGTCCTACGGCATTAATCTTATCAAGACAAAAGCTTTTGGAAATTCCGGGTACAAATCTTTCTTTTGAAGAAGGATTTTCAAAAGGTGCTTATATAATAAAAAAAGAAAATAATAAACCTGACTTTACAATTTTTGCTTCAGGATCTGAAGTACGTCTTGCATTGGAAGTTGCTGAAAATTTAATAAAACTAGGAAAAGATGTTAGAGTGGTATCTGTCCCTTCATTTAATCTTTTTGATAATCAGAGCCATGAGTATAAACAAAAAATTATTAAAGGTGATTTAGGGAAAAGGATTTCTATTGAAGCAGCTTCAAGTTTTGGTTGGGAAAAGTTTATTGGCATAGACGGCATTGCAATTTCAGTAGATACTTTTGGAAAATCTGCCCCTATTGATAAACTACAAGAAGAGTTTGGGTTTTTAGTAGATTCTATCTTGCAAAGGGTAATTTAAGATATCCCATTATTATATTAATAAAATTATAAGTAACATTTTCCCAGGCAACAGAAAATGTTTCCTTCAGATTGTATGATCTGTAAATTGCAAAGGGTGTAATACTTACTATTGGCAGAGCTGTTCCCAGTGTTGCTGAAAAAATTATAAAGTTATAAATCTTTTTAAAAGTTTTGCTATAATTTTTTTTAATTTCAAATGTTTTTTCTTCTATAAAATCCATTTTCATTTCAGGATATAACGGCAACAGAATATGTTCGCTTAAATTAAAAGATTCAATAGCTTTTGGAACATTATTTGTTTCATAAAGTGTCAAATATTGATTGTAAGAATAAAAAGTATGATATTTAAATAATAAGTCTTCTTTTTTTATAAAAAAAGATTTTATCCAGATAATAATTTTTGTGATTATTGAAGATATTTTTATTTTTTCTCTGATTTCTATATGAATTTTAGAAAGTCTTATTTCAATATCATTTAATAATAATCTGTTTTTTTCTGAAAAATTAAATCTGGAAATTTGTAATAATTTTATAAGAGTATTATGAAAATATTCAAATGATGCTTCATCTTCATATGCTTCAGCTTTTATTAATGATTTTCCAAATAACGAGAGTTTTATATTTTCAATGTTTGTTATTAGTTGTGAGAAATTTTCAAAAGCTTCATCTTCAGATTTTTGATAAAAATCTTCTTTTAATCCTTCGTAACTAAAATCTCTTACTATATCATCAAGCCTTTCTACTATATTCATAATTTTTTTTTGATAGATAATAATTTTTTAATATTTTGTATTCAATAATTTTATATAAAAATATTCTCCCTATATATATTACAAAAACAATTTTCAATTTTTATGAATATTTAATTCAGTTCACAATTTCATAAATACTTAATCACATTTTATTGAAAATATTTCTGCAAATAATTTGTGCAAGCACTGTCTGCACAAATTAAAATTAAAGATAAATTTTAAAAAAAATTAATTGAACAGACCTGATAGAGCAAATACACCAAATCCAAAAATAATAAGTCCTGCAATTCTGTTAATCCATCTCATCATTTTTTCTTCTATTTTCTTTCTAAAGAATGTTACAAATTCAGATAATACTAGCCACCAAAGAAAAGAGCCCAAAAATACTCCAATTACAAGAAGAGAAGTTTGTAACAAATTACCATCAGTATTAGATAGACCAAGGCCTGCAAAAATACCTAAAAAAGCTATGATAGTCATGGGATTAGTAAGAGTGAGAAAAAAAGTTGTAATAAAATCTTTTAATAAAGGTTGATGAGTTAATTTTTTATCTTCTTGTTTCATTGACTTTGAAAAAAAAGTTTTTATTCCTAAATAACCAAGAAAAATACCTCCAATCAATTTAAGCCAAAATTGAGAAGCCAAAAGTGCATTTGAAATTATAGTAAGCCCAAAAGCTGCTATACTTCCATATATCATATCAGCCAAAGCAGCCCCAAGCCCTGAAAAAAAACCTGATAACCTTCCAAATTGCAAAGTTTTTCTTATACAAAGAATTCCAATTGGACCTACAGGAGCAGCTATAGAGAATCCAAGTACAATCCCTTTTATCAAGAAATACATTTAATCAATTCTCCTGATCATATTTGTTTTTTGAAAACTCTGCTTCTAATTCCTCAATTGTTGGTAAAGAACCTTTTAAATTTACAGGAAGAGATTTCATGATACTAACTTCATATTCAGATACCCCCATAGGTTTGTGAATATCCCTAAGTGCATATTCTACTTTAAAATTATTTTTTGTTTTGCAAAGAATCATCCCAATGGAAGGATTATCTCCATCTTGTTTTAGTGAACTACTCGTCATTAAAATGACAAGCATCCTGCTTCTTCTTATGATAACTCGTAGACCAGAAAACATATTTCT
>MGLU01000019.1:0-201 GCA_001796155.1 Chlamydiae bacterium RIFCSPHIGHO2_12_FULL_27_8
AGCTAAAAGGGATTCGGAGTGGATAGGGACAATTTTTAAAAAGTTAGGTTTAAAAGTTAGAGCACTTACTCATGATGTTCCTCTTTATGAAAGAAAAGACGTTTACTCATCAGACATAGTTTATGGCACTGCTTCTGAATTTGGATTCGATTATTTGCGAGATAATTCTATAGCCACTTTAAAAGAAGAAATAGTTCAGAG
>MGLU01000019.1:220-5941 GCA_001796155.1 Chlamydiae bacterium RIFCSPHIGHO2_12_FULL_27_8
GTAGATGAAATAGATTCTATTTTAATTGATGAAGCAAGAACTCCATTAATAATTTCCGGTCCTGCAAAAGAAAGTAAGCAGATGTATGACGAATTAAAATCAAATGTTTCTCTGATTGTAAAAAATCAAAAAGATTTATGTTTAAGACTTTCTTTAGAAGCTAAAAAAATACTAGATGAAATTGAAATTATCAAAGATGAACTTCTTCAAAAACTTTCAAAAGTAAATGAAGAAAAAGCATCAGATGCTTTTCAAAAACTTTGGCTTGTTTCAAAAGGAACCCCAAGAAATAAAATTTTGAAAAGATTTTTAGAACATCCTGATTTAAGAGACAGACTTGATAAATTAGAAACATATTATCATATGGACCAAAATAAAAAAGAAAAGTCTAATATTTTATCGGAACTTTTTATAATCATTGATGAAAGAGCATCGGAATTTGAATTGACAGACAAAGGAATAAACGCTTGGGCAAAACTTACAAATGACAGTGAATCTCAAAATGATTTTATAATGCTTGATCTTGGATATGAATATTTAAAAATTGATGATGATAAAACTTTTTCTGCAAAAGAAAAAATTGAAAAAAAATTATCCTTAAAAGATCAAGATCTGAAAAGAAAAGAGAGATCCCATAATTTGAGACAGCTTTTTAGAGCCCATCTTTTAATGGAAAAAGATGTAGATTACATTGTCCAAAACAATGAAATAATAATTATCGATGAAAACACAGGCAGACCTCAGCCCGGAAGAAGATTTTCTGATGGACTTCATCAAGCTATAGAAGCAAAAGAAAATGTCAAAGTTCAAAAAGAATCTCAAACATATGCTACAATTACTCTTCAAAATTATTTCAGAATGTATGAAAAACTTTCAGGGATGACCGGAACAGCTATAACTGAAGCTTTTGAATTTAAACAGATTTATAATTTGGATGTAATAGTTATTCCGACCTATTGCCCTTGCCAAAGAAAAGATTCAAATGATGAAATTTACATGACTGAAAGAGAAAAATATAATGCTATCTTAAAAGAAGTAAAAATTCTTCATGCTCTTAAAAGACCAATATTAATAGGAACAGAATCTGTAGAAATATCAGAAAAACTTTCAAGAATTTTTAAACAAAATAACTTGGTTCATAATGTTTTAAATGCAAAAAATCATGAAAGAGAAGCAGAAATCATTTCTAATGCCGGGCAATTAGCTGCAATTACTATTGCAACTAATATGGCAGGAAGAGGAACAGATATTAAACTTACAAAAGAGACAAAAGAAGCAGGCGGACTGCATGTAATGGGAACAACAAGGCACCATTCAAGAAGAATTGATCGTCAGCTTAGAGGAAGATCAGGAAGGCTTGGAGATCCCGGTTCTTCAAAATTTTATGTTTCATTTGAAGATTCGTTAATGAGACTTTTTGCTTCAAACAGACTTACCTCCCTTCTTCAAAGATTTAGACCGCCGGAAGGAGAGCCAATATCTGCAGGAGTATTAAATAAATCTATTGAAACTGCTCAAAAAAGAGTGGAACAAAGAAATTTTACAATGCGTAAATACACTTTAGAATATGACGATGTAATGAACAAACAAAGACAAGAAATTTATTCATTTAGAAATGATATATTATCATCTGATAATTCTATCGAAATTGCAAAAGATGTTATTGAAAGCACCCTTGTTCAAAAAATAAGCACTTTTTATGAATCTAGAAATGTAAATATCCATCTTTTAAAAGAGTTTTTAACTCAAAACTTTTTTATAACATTTAATGAAAATGATTTTAAATCATTAAAAATGGAAGAGGTTCAAAATGAATCTATTGAAAAAGTTTTTAACCTTTTTGAAGAAAAATTAAAAATACAAAAAAATATTATTCACAATATCAAAAAAGACCTATTTGAAGATGAAAATGACATTATAAAAAATGTTCTTAAAAATATTATGATTTCAATAATTGATAAACACTGGCAGGAGCATCTTTTAAATATTGATCATTTAAGAACTGATGTCAATTTAAGAGCTGTTGGGCAAAAAGATCCATTAATTGAATTTAAAAATGAAGCATTTTCTCTTTTTGAAAAGTTTTCAAATATTCTTCAAATGCATATAGCAACTGATCTTTTTAAATTTGAAATGGTTGTTCCAAAAAAATCTCTTCAGGAAAGTTTAAAAAATTTAAATTTAAATTCTGACACACCTTTTTCATATGACGAAAATACCAAACCAAAAGAAGAACTATTAATGCCGATAACAAATGAAAATAAAGTTCAAAGAAATGAATCTTGTCCATGTGGAAGTGGTAAAAAATATAAAAAATGCTGCGGAGCAATAGATTAATCTTTTATATTTTTAAATCCAAAATATAAAAAAGGAATTGCAAAAAGGCTGTACAAAAACCAATATTTTGATTTCCATTTCAAAAATAAAAAGCCATCATCTGAAAATACAAACAATATTATAGAAAAAAGCAGTAAGTTTACGCCTAAAATTAATAATGATGTTGGCAAAAGTGTTGATTTTTTTTCAGATATCTCATCTTTTTTTTCTTCTTCTTCTTCATTATCATCTTCTTCATCTGTCAGTTTTTTTATCTGAGGATCAATAGCTTTTGGTTTATATGGAGGAGGATACAAAGATGTTAGAGTTTCTTCATAGCTTAAAGATTTTATATTGTCCCTACTATCTGCTGGAGAATCCTCTTCTTTAGCAGCTATAAGAGTATTTCCGCAATATGGGCAGATATTTACTTGCAAAGAAACATAACCATCACAACTAGGACATAATTTAGATTTCTCACTTTGCTGCATTCTTTTCTCTAAATGGTTTGCTATAAATTTATGCTATCATCTTTTTTTAAAAAAGAAAAATTTCTCTAAGCGTTCTAAATTGAATAATATCAATAATTTTAAAAAAAAGATAGTACTAAAATTATAAAATACTATTATTAATAAAATACTTAAATTTAAGATACTTACTTAATGCAAATTTTTATCAATTGATAATTAATTATTAATTTTATAAGTTCCATTTTAGTGGAGGAAAAATCTTTTTTTTAAAAATATGTTATTTGATCAGAATAGTTCATTAGAAAATATTGCTAGTGTAATTTTAGCCGGAGGCAAAGGAACTAGACTTCATCCTTTAACAATAAATCATGCAAAACCTTCAGTATCATATGGCGGAAGATATAGGCTCATAGATATTCCAATATCTAATTCATTAAATTCAAAAATAAATAAAATTTTAGTAATAGGTCAATATTTGCCTGATGGTTTAAAAAATCATTTAGACAATACCTATAGCAAATATAACTTTTCTAAAGATATTGAGTTTACAACACCTGAAAAAGACAAAAATAACAATTTAGTATTTTATGAGGGAACAGCGGACGCTGTAAGAAAAAATATAAAAAAAATTTTCAAATTCAATAGTGACTACATTTTAATATTATCCGGTGATCAATTATACAATATAGATTTTAAGGAAATGTATGAATTTGCTAAAAAAAATGATGCAGATCTAACAATAGCTTCTCTGCCGGTTACAAAAAATGATGCAAAAAGGCTTGGCATACTAAAAACTAATGAAAATTTTGAAATTATAGATTTTTTTGAGAAACCGCAAAAAGATGAAATTTTAAATTCATTAAAAATGCTAAAATCAAATGACAAAAAAAAATATTTAGGCTCTATGGGCATATATATTTTTAAAACTAAATCACTAGAAAAATTATTAACTCTGGATCCAAGAGATGATTTTGGGAAACATCTTATTCCGACTCAGTTATCTTTAGGGAAAACTTTTTCATATATTTATAATGGCTATTGGGAAGATATTGGAACAATAAAATCATTTTATGAAGCTAATATTTCTTTGAGCTTATCTAAATGCGGGCTTAAAACTTATGATGAAATAAATCCAATTTATACAACAGCTCATAATCTTCCCGGAGCAAAAATTAAAAATAGCTTAATAGTAGATTCAATTATCTGTGAAGGCTGCATAATTGAAGCCTGTAAAATTTCAAGGTCAATGATTGGTATAAGAACTAGAATAAATAAAAATGCACTAATTGAAGATAGTGTTTTACTTGGCAATACAACTTATAACTCCCTTTTAAACACTAAAAACATTAGAAACACTTTTGAAATCGGAGAAAATACCATCATAAAAAAAGCTATCATTGATGAACATGTAAAAATTGGGAAAAATGTTAAATTGATAAACAAAAATAATTATAAAAACTTTGATGGAAAAGAAATTTTTGTTAAAGATGGTATAATAATAGTTACGGCTGAATCAATAATTCCAAACAATTATGAATTTTAATATTTTTGCTATATCAGATCTGCATCTTGCAATCTCAAATAAAGAAAAGTCAATGGAAGTATTTGAAGGTTGGACAGACTATACAAACAAAATTAAAAAAAATTGGCTAAAAAAAATTAAAGATAATGACATTTGTCTAATTCCCGGGGATATTTCATGGGCTATGAAGTTTGAAGATAGTTTGATTGATTTGAATTGGATAAATAATTTACCGGGCAGAAAGGTTATTTTAAGAGGAAATCATGATTACTGGTGGCCTTCTTATACAAAACTTTCAAAAAGTTTACCTAAATCTATATTTGCGATATCTAATAACGTTATAAATTTTGAAAATGTTTCAATTGGCGGAAGTAAACTTTTTGATAGTATAGAATACAACTTCGATGATTATATAAATTTTGTTAAAAACCCATTAGAAAGTTATGACAATGAAGAAGAAATTCAAAAAGATTTGAAGGAAAACATTTTATTAAGGGAGCTTAATAGACTTACTTTAAGTTTAGAGCAGTTAAATAAAGATGCAAAATATAAAATTGCTCTTACTCATTATCCTCCAATATCTGCAGATTTAAAAGATTCAAGAGCTTCGAAAATTTTAGAAAGATTTAATATTGATAAATGTATTTTCGGCCATCTTCATTCGGTAAATAAAAACAAAAAACTTTTTGGAGAAAAAAATAAAATAGATTACATTTTAGCTTCTGCAGATTATATAAATTTTGATCCCATCAAAATTTATTAAAGAATAACGTAACTATTGAACCTCCCTCTGTCTTTAGACATGGGGAGGTTCAATGACAATATTTAGCTTTAGCGTCTGGGAAGATAATTATTTTTTATGACACAATTTTGAGGGTTTCGTCATAAAAAGCGTCGCAAAACTGTCGTAAAAAATCTAGCCCTCCATTAGGGAAACAGCTGCTTACCTATTTCATAATTCTAATAATTGACCGAAATCGATTACTTTATCAAAATATCTCTCATCCAAAACTCTCTCTTCCACCCCGTTCACATGAATAAGAACAGGTCTGATGGAGCAGTTTCTAGGAATTTTCAAACTTTTTCTTTTCTTCTCCATTTCCTCGATGATTTTATTGCCGACTGGACTTTTAGAGAATTTAATCTCACATACATACAGATTAAGGAAGCGAGTTTGAATCATATAGTCAATTTGGCATCCGGCTTGCTTTATCGTGTGATTTTGAAAAAATGGGCCTTCCATTACTATTTCCTCTGGAGAGATCCCTAACATCTTCCAAAGAGTTTTTCTATTGTGGACAACAAGATTCTCAAACTGTAATCCCATTATACCTTCCCACCCAGGAAGTTGGGTCATTAAAGTGGAAAAGTTTTCTTTTTCAATATTAGAACGATTGGGAGATATATATTTTA
>MGLU01000019.1:5965-8537 GCA_001796155.1 Chlamydiae bacterium RIFCSPHIGHO2_12_FULL_27_8
TTAAACGATAACGGCTCAGTTTCCCTTCTTTTCCACTTTTTAGATCCCATGTAAAGTCCCTTTTTACAAAGCCTGCCTTTACCAATTCATCTAAATGTTTACTGAATATCCCTCCTAAGCTTTTTCCTAATTCATTGCAAATTTGTACAAGCTCTTTTGGACCGTTGGCAAGACAGAGAACAATTTCTTTATGCCTAGCTTTGGTACGAGAAAAAAGATCAGAAAATATCTCATCAAACTCTCGTACAAGTAAGCCCCCTTTAGTAAAACAGAGATCTTGGATATTTCTTTCTGCAGGAAGATTTGGTTTGATTTGTTCCAAATAGAGTGGAACACCTCCTGTTACAGATAAAAGCTTGAACTTTTCATAAGGGGTAATGCGCTCTCTTTTGGATGCCAGAAAGCATTACAGACCGTTAAGGGAAGCTCTTCAAGCACAAGATCTAGGGTAATTCTTCCCAAAAATCCTGTGCTGCTCAGGATATTCTTTTCAATCCATGAAGATACGGACCCACAAAGCGCAATAATTAAGTGGGGATTTTTACTAAAATACATATCCCAAGCAGTTTTCAAGTGCCCTAAAAAATGAGGATCTTTTCCTCCCATCCATGAGATTTCATCGAATACGATAAGGATTCGACCTTTTTTAGTTTCCTTGGAGAGATACCAGAAGAGATTACTCCAATCATCTGGTTTAACGCCACTAATCCCGGCTCTATCAAGCTGACGTGCAAAGTCATTACGTTGAGTTTGAGCTGTTGTCTTGCGAACTGGAGGGTTTCCAGAAAAGAAGTAGCTTTTCATTTCTTTTCCAAATTCTGCAAGAAGCCTGCTTTTCCCAATACGTCTTCTACCTCTGACAACAATAAGGCTGGCACTTTTTTTGTCTAAAAGCCCCTTGAGCCTAGTCATTTCAGCTTCACGTCCTATAAACTGAGAGGGTTTCATTTCAATTCCTACATTCTATGGTATAAGCATACTTGTAATAGAACAAAAAATCAAGCAGCAAATAGCTATTTTGGCTGTTTGCTGCTTGATTTTTGCATTCAAAAAAGAGCAGCAAACAGTAAAACTGACTGTTTAATGCTCGATTTTTAAAATACAAAAAATAGCAGCACAACTGACTTTCTACGGACATCTAAACAAAGTTACCCACATTTTCAAGTGATCTTTTTACTTTTTAATTTACAAAGGAAAAGCATTATGAATGCTCATATATGGCAAAAAACAATGGGAGTAAGCAATTTGGGATGATTCAAGAGGCAGTAGTCGAGCAATATTAACAATTCAATAGTTATAGAATAACTTTCTTTAAAAAGAGAAGATCTATATTAGTTTTTTTTAATTTTGACATTTTTTTAATACTTTCTCTTTTTTTTAAAATTTTTCTAATTTCAGCAGCTTTTTTTTCATCATCAATTCTTTCAAAAAAATTTAGTAAAATTTCTAAAAAACATTTAAAATTTTTTTCATTTTCTACAATTTTAAACATTTCTTTTGAAAAAGAAATAAAAAGGCTCCTGTCTAAAGAATAGGATAAAAAATCTAATATTCTGAATTGAAGTTCTAGATCAGACTTATTTTTTAATTTTAATAAAATATTTTCAAAAAGTTCTTTTGAAGAATTTATATTTGTAACAGAGAAAATTTTAGCTTTTAGAAAATCAAGCCAATTTTTTGCATTAAAATAGCTATAATAACTATCTATTAAATCAAGTGCATAACTATAATTTTTAATATCTATAAGATCTGATATATAATCTAATAAGAAGTTTTCATAATCATGAGCTAAAAATTTAGTAAAGTCATTAAACACTTTTTTATGAGATTCGCCTGCATCTACATTTTCATCCAAAATAGATTTAATCATTGAAATATGATTTTGAATTTTTTCATCATTTTTCATTTTGTTATTATCATATTCAAAAATTCTATGATCTAGCTCATCACAAAATATTGATATTGATTTTTTATCTTGAGCGAATCTTCGCCAAAGTTCAAAAATAATTAAATAAATCTGATCTCGTTGCTGCAAATCTTTTTCATCAGATAAAAAAGAAGAAAATTCTTCCGGTGTAAAAAAGTTTTTAGAATATTTTAAAAAGTTTTCATTATCTAAAAAAATATCAAATTTATGTAATTTTTTAAAAAGAATATCTAAATCAATTTTCCTCAAATCTTCTATTTGCCAATTTTCAACATTTTTTGGTTTTTTATCTATCGAAGTAAATTTGAGCAAATTATATAATGCTTTTCTATGCATAATAAAAACTTAATTTAAATTTCAATCATATTAATTATGGACTCAAATAACAATATTTATTTTTCTAAAATAAAAAAACATTTTGTTTTAATTGAAATAATTATAGCCCTTACAATTATATCTTTATTAACTTTTTCATTAGTTTCAAATCCCATTTTTTTCTTTAGATCTCAATTAAAGTCATTAGCAAAAATTGATTGTGAAAGAATAGCAGATAATACTTTTTTTGAAATTAAATTATTATTTTTTAGTGATGAAATAAAAATAGATTCAATTAGAAATACAGATATAAAAAATTCTGAATATTTT
>MGLU01000020.1:0-6752 GCA_001796155.1 Chlamydiae bacterium RIFCSPHIGHO2_12_FULL_27_8
CTTAACGATCAGAAATATTCTTTGGAAGAAGTTAAAATGATAAACGAAACTAGAAAAATTTTGAATACAAAAAGCATCAAAGTCAATGCAACTTGTGTCAGAGTACCTGTTGTTAGATGTCACAGCATCTCATTAAATGTAGAATTTAAAAATCCATTTATTTTCGAAGAAGCATATGAAACTATTAAAAACACTGAAAATGTAGTGATCCTAGAAGATTTTCAAAATAATAAATTTGCAACTCCCAATGATGCTTTTGAAAAAAATGAAGTTTTTGTTTCAAGAATAAGACAAGACATCACTAATAAAAATGCTTTAGATATGTTTATAGTTTCAGATCAGCTTTTAAAAGGTGCGGCTTTTAATGCTTTTCAAATTTTTGAGTATTATATTTCAAAATTTAAGAGTTGAATCTATTTTAAATACTTTTTCTTCTTTTAATGTAGGATGAATCAAAGAAATTTCAACACATTCTAAAGCAATTTTTTTAAAATCCTTTTTAGATCCATATTTTTTATCTCCCAAAACAGGATGGGATATATTTGAAAGTTGTGCTCTTATTTGATGATATCTTCCGGTTATAAGGTCTATTTCTATTAGAGACAGATTATTTTTTTCTTTTAACACCTTATATTTCAAAATGGCTTTTTTAGCATTTGCAGATTCTTTTTGAACAATTTTTGCTTTAAAAGAACCATGAATTAAAAAGTTTTCTAAAACTTTTTCTTTTTCTAAAAAAATATTTTCGCAAACTGCTAAATATTTTTTATTTATTTTTTTATTTCTCATGTCTTCGTTCATTCTCGAAAGTGCCTTTTGAGATCTTAAAAAAACTAAAATTCCTGAAACCGGTTTATCAAGCCTATATAAGGCATGTAAAAAAACTGATTTTTTTTGAAATTTTTTTTTAAGATCATTTTTTAAAATATCCTGCAGATTTATAGTGCCTTCCTCCCCTTGTGTTAAAAAATCTGCTGATTTGTTAACAACCAAAAGATGGTTATCTATAAACAGAATATTATATAAGTTTTCTTTGTCTAACTGCTTCATAAATTAAAATTGTTGCTGCAGAGGCTACATTTAAAGAATCCGCTTTGCCATACATTGGAATTTTTATTTTTTGATCTGAATTTTTAAGCCAGTACTCACTTAAGCCCAGCTGTTCTGTTCCCATACATATTACCAGAGACATATTTAGATCTATATCTGTATAAATTTTTTCAGTATTTGGTGTTGATGAAATTATTTTTATTTTATTTCTTTTTAAAAAGCCCAAAGCCTCTTCATTCGTCAATTCTAATATTTTCTGAGTAAAAAGCGTCCCAACACTTGATCTTACAACATTTGGATTAAAAATATCTGTTTTTGGATCTGCAACTATAATACAAAAAACATTTGCAGCATCGCATGACCTTAAAATTGTTCCAAGATTCCCAGGTTTTTCAATAGATTCGAGTAAAACTATTAATGGATTTTTTGTTTTTTTAAGCTCTTTTTCTATATCTTCAATTTTATGAGTAAATTTTTTAGCTATAGCCAAAAGTCCGTCCGGCCTATCTCTATAAGAAATTTTTTCAAAAATTATTTTGGGAAGATAAAAAATTTTAGTTTTTACTTTTATTTTATCAATTAAAACATCTTCATTAGTTCCTAAAAAAAACTCTTCACATACAAAAAGTGAATCAAATTCAATATTTGATTCATATGCTCTTAAAAGCTCTCTATACCCTTCAATTAAAAAAAGTGAGTATTTATCTCTCTTATTTTTATTTTTTAATTTTATAATCGTTTTAATTTTTTCGTTTTTCAGCGATGTAATTTCCATATTAATTCTCTATAATAACAAAAAAACCGGCAGGCAGATTTTTTATTTTTTCTGATTTTGAATCTATTAGCATCTCATCTATAGCAATATTTTTATTATTATTAAAAATATCCTCAATTAGATTTTGCAAAACAGTTTTTGTAAAGCCCGGTGTATGACAGGTAAAAGCAAAAAAAGAGAAATTCTCTTTTAAAACATTTTTAGAAAGTTCTAAAAGTTGGCAAATATCTTCTTCAATTTTAAAAACTTCACCTTTTGGCCCTCTTCCAAAAGAGGGAGGATCCAATATGATACCATCATATTTTACTCCTCTATTTATTTCTTTTTTTAAAAATTTCATTGCATCATCTATTAAAAATCTAATATTTGAAATGTTATTTAGTTTCGCATTTTCCTGTGCCCATAATATTGTTGGTTTAGATGAATCGACATGAGTAATAAAATGCCCTTCTTTTGAAAATTTTATAGAAGCAAGACCGGTGTATGCAAAGAGATTTAAAATTTTTAATTTTTTATTTTTATTTTTATTTTTATATTTTTCTAAAAGTTTATTTATCAAGTTAATGTGTTCGAAAAAAATTCCAATATGACCAAAATCAGTTAGCTTGATTTTCATAAAAATATTTTCAAGTTCTAGAATAAATGTATTTTTAAGATTATTTTTAATATCCCATTTATTTTTTTCTTCTCTTGAAAATATATAATCGGCTTTATGTAAAAGATCAGGATTTGAAAGTTTCCAAATAGCATTAGCTTGGGGTCTTACAAATATAAAACCCCCAATTTTTTCTATTTTTCTTAAATCACCGGAATCTAAAAGCTCAAACCCTTGCATTATTAAAAGACTCGTTATAATAAACTTTTTTATATAAAATCCCAAGAGCATGATTAGAAGCACTTTCTATTACAAGCTCTCTATCCTTTTCAAAATGGAATTTATAAACGTCTATTATACCACTTTTTCTGCCAACTGCAATATAAACTAACCCGATTCTTTTAATATCTGTTTCTCCAAAGGGTCCGGCAATACCCGAAACTGCTATAGCAAAATCTGCATCTGTAATATCAAAAACTCCTTTAACCATCTCAATTACAATCTCTTTAGAAATAGCTCCACAACTTTTTAAAATATTTTCATCAACTTTTAAAATATTTTTTTTAAGATCATTTGAATATGTGACAAAAGATCCTAAAAAGTATTTTGAAGCCCCACTTAAAGCAGTGAGCTTTGAGGAAATTGCACCCCCGGTACATGATTCGGCTATACAAAGTTTAAAATTTTTATTTATAAATGCGTTATGAACAGCTTTTTGAATAGACTCTTCATAAAAAATATTTTTGTTATATTTTTTTTCTATTTCAGTTTTAAATTTTTCTATAATACCCATATCATTTGAAGTGAGTGTAACTTTTACAATACCTTGCTCAGGATATATCCCTATTTCTAATTCTTTAGGAATTTTTAAAGTTTTTAAAAAATTATCAACATCGATTTCTTTAACTAAAAAAATATTTAAAAATTTTTGAAAAACTTTTTTTTCTAACAAAAATCTTTCTTTTATTAATGCTAAAGCATCTTCAAACATTTTTTTTAGTTCGAAAACAACTCCGGGAAGCAGGATAAAAATTTTATTTTTATATTTTATAAAAAAACCTGAAGCTGTCCCTATTGTATTTTTTAAAATTATCGCATCTTTAAAAACTGTTGACTGTTCTTTTATTGAAGATATTGTTGAAAATCTTTTTTCTATATCTAAATAAATTTCTTTATTAAAAACAAGTTCAAGATTTAAAAAATCTGAAATAGTTTTTTTTGTAATATCATCAATAGTTGGTCCTAAACCACCTGTAATAATAATTAGATCACTTCTATCTAGAGCTATTTTAAAACAGTTTTGAATGTCATTTATTTCATCTTTGCATACACTATAAAATGTAGATGCAAAACCATTTTCCAAAAGTTTTTTACTTATATAAGAAGCATTTGTATTTATTGTGTTACCTAAAATTATTTCACTTCCAATTGAAAGTATTTCTATTTTCATATGCTTTCTTTTCTATCAGACTTTTTGAAAGATAGAAGAAAAAGCAAAAAAATACCAATTGATACCATTGAATCTGCAAAATTAAAAACCGGATAAGAATATTTATATATTTGAAAATAGAACATATCTATAACCTTGCCATAAAAGCAAAAATCCAAAATATTTCCTATTGCACCGGTAATAATAAATAAAAATGGAATATTTTTTTCTTTCTGTTTATTTAGCACAAAAATATATATCAGCAAAAATGATACGATACATATTCTTAAAAAAAATAAAAATTTAGTATACGAAGCTAAAATCCCCCAAGCCGCTCCCGTATTTTCAACATGAACAATTGAAAAACTCATGAAAAAAAAATTCTTAAAAATTTTTAAACCGCCATATGGATAAATATTATTAAAAAAGTTCATTTTAGGAATGAAATTATAAATATAAAATTTTGAAAAAATATCTATCGCTAGCAATGATAAAAAAATAAAAAAAATTTTAAAGTTTTTTTTCAAAGAAGTCCTTTTTCCAATTTATCCTGCATATCAACTGTCATTGTTGCATATGGAATAGCTTTCAATCTAAGTATAGGTATTTCTTTTCCGCTTACATCACATACTCCATACGTTCCTTCATCAATTTTTTCTAGTGCTCTATCAATCTGTCTTAATATTCCATATTCTTTACTTGACACTTCCATATTGATAGTTTTACCAAAATCATCTGTTCCTTC
Organism: Chlamydiae bacterium RIFCSPHIGHO2_12_FULL_27_8; assembly: GCA_001796155.1. Lineage (GTDB taxonomy): Bacteria > Chlamydiota > Chlamydiia > Chlamydiales > SM23-39 > O2-12-FULL-27-8. The sequence goes on from MGLU01000020.1 coordinate 4,595, forward strand.
ATCCGCCTGATGTTGTGAATAGCCTTTAGACTCATCTAGTTGTTTTACTTCTTCTTTTACCTCATTAATCGCACCGGTAATTTTCTCTTTCAATTTTAGAAGTTCTTCTTTGAATTTCTCTATTTCAGCAGGTTTTAGCGCCATATAGACCGTCCTCATTTTTATTGTTAATAATATTACAATTGTCTTCTTTAACAGAATCAATTGCGTCAAGTATTTCCTTAATATCTTTGAATCTTTTATATACACAAGCGAATCTAATGTAAGCAACAGTATCAATCTTTTGGAGGTACTTCATTACTATAGCACCAAGTTCCTGAGTAGCTATTTCTCTTAACTGCCTGCTCATTAAATCAGCAGTAATTTCATTACATAGAGATTTTACTTTATCATGGCTGACTCTGGTATGTCTGCATGCAGCCATAATCCCATTAAATAATTTATCTGCAATAAAATCTTCGTAAGTACCATCTCTTTTTTTTACTTGAATAGTCAAATCAACAGTTTCAAAAGTAGTAAATCTTTGAGAGCATTTTAGACACTCTCTTCGTCTTTTTATCGCATACAAATCTGCAGAAAATCTAGAGTCTGTAACTTTAGATTCTTCAAAACTGCAAAATGGGCATTTCATAGATACCTCAAAAAAAAATAAAGTTTCAATTTTTTAAAATAATTCTATTTTATATATCAAAAGAAGCTATAACGAAAAAGCTTTTTTTTTATTAAAAAAATATTTTACACTAAAAAATATTTGAATATTTCTTTCATTTTAAATAAAAAAAACCCCATTAAAAGCACTAAAAGTTAACTATTAGTGAGGCTTGTTTGTTTATCAGCTGTTTGCAGTTTTTGAATATTTTCAGAAAGATCTTTTTTATTTTGGCCATTATATTCGGAAAGATCTTTCTTATTTTGGCTATTATATACGGAAGTAGCGGTTGCAATAATTGAAGAAAGATCTGCTAAATTTGATGGAATTATCATTGTATTATTCTGTTTTGCAAGATTTCCAAATTCTTTTATATATTGTTCTGCAATTCTTAAGGATACTGCATCTTTGCCGCCTTGAAGAGAAATAGCTTCAGCAATTTTTATTATTCCTGATGCTGTAGCTACAGCAATATTTTCAATCTCAATAGCTCTACCTTCTGCATTTGCAATAAGTTGTCTTTTATCACCTTCAGCTTGATTTATTTTAGCCTGCATCTCTCCTTCAGATTGAGCAATTACCGCCCTTTTTTCCCTTTCTGCTCTCATTTGCTTTTCCATTGCATCATTTATTGTTTTAGGTGGTTTAATATCCTTAATTTCATATCTATTTACTTTAATGCCCCAAGGATCAGAAGCTTTATCTGCAGCAGTAACAATTTTGTAATTTATCGTATCTCTTTCTTCAAAAGTTTTATCAAGTTCAAGTTTACCAATGATACTTCTCATTGTGGTTTGAGCAATCTGAGTTGTAGCAAATAAATAATCATTTATTCCATATGAAGCTTTTTGCGGATCAACAACCTGTAAATATAAAATACCATCAACCTCAATTGAAATATTGTCTCTTGTAATACATATTTGTTTTGGCACGTCTATAGCTTTTTCTTTTAATGAATGGGTATATGCAACTTTTTCAATAAATGGTATTATTAATCTAAGTCCTGACTCGAGCGTTCTATGGTATTTTCCAAACCTTTCTATAATTAAAACCTTTCTATGTGAAACCACATGCCATGATTTCAAAAAAATAATTAAAAAAAATAAAGAAATACAAATTGGAATAGCTAAATACATATAAACCTCCTAAAGGTTGAAAAAATCAATAATAATTATAAACCAAATAGCTAAATTAAAAAAATTAAAAACGCTTTTGATGAAAATAAATTTTAAAAATATTGAAAAAAATCAGACTTTATATTTTTTTTCTTAAAATCTTATCTTAAGAACCTTATGACTAAATTAAAACCCTGAACATAACCCAGAACATATTTTTGTCAATTACTTCAGGGCTTTATTAAAAATATTTTTTTATTATTTATCTAAAACTCTAAGTTTAGCCAATAACGGGTATGACGCAATTCGCCTGTTTTTGTTAAAGCACCTTTGTTTATTACTAAAAAAGATTCACTTTTAATTGAATCATTGAACCATTTAATAAATCTCTTCA
>MGLU01000020.1:6783-14221 GCA_001796155.1 Chlamydiae bacterium RIFCSPHIGHO2_12_FULL_27_8
AGCCGACACTTGCTTAAACAAGTTTTGTCCTGACAACTCACCGCAAGGTTAGCTCCCACAATGCGGGCTTTCCCACGCCGCCTAAAAGGCTCTTGCTGTGGGACACTAACTCATGTTAAGAACTAACATATTAACATATGTATATCTTTTAATGCAAGGCATTCCTTAACCTCATAGATAAATCGAGGGGATTGCGTCATGTCATTTGTTCAATAATAAATCTTTTCTTTTCTTCTTTTTCAAGAAGTTTTAATACTGCACTAGCTCCTCCAACAGCTTGAAGAAACTCTTTTTCCAAATCGGATATTAAAGAAGCATCATATATAAATTCAGGCCAATTTTTTAATTGCCAAACCCATTTCATGAGTTATATCTCCACTTTCTATAACTCACAATTATACTATTTTTTGATTTATTGATCAACAGTCTATAACTCATAAATTCATAAATCTCCCTGTGTCAGCGTACTTGTTGCTTTTTAGCTAAAATTAAAGGAGTTTTTTATTTATTAACTTTTCGATATCTTGTAGATTTTCCTTCACCTTTTTGTACAATATTACCTTGAGAAGTTAATTTAGCCAATCTTCTTCCTGCAGTAGCACGAGAAATTTGTAAAGCATTCATTACATCTGAAATGGAAATTTCTTCGGTAAGCTCAAAAAGATTCATAATCTTCTGTTCTTCGTTAATATCTAGTGTTTCTTTTGATTTAAAACTTTTTCTAGGTAATATACACTTAATATAATTTTCACCTTCAATTATCTGAGGTTTTGAAAGTTTTGCTTTTTCATAACTTGAAAAAAGAGTTTGAAATCCCGATCCAAGTTTCTCAATATATCCGGCTTCACGAAAAACTTTGCAAATAACATTATTTCTAATATAAGTCAGACCTTTTTGTAAATTTTGTACATCAATAGGACCGGGAAAAATTCCCGGGCTGAATATTTCAATCCTATTATCATAAATTGCTATTTTAGTTGGACCGTTGATATGATAATTACGATGAACAATAGCATTAAGTATAATTTCTCTAATAGCCTCTTCAGGAATTTCTAAAGTTTCATTTCTTTTAGGGCCATTTTTAATAGAAAAGGATTTTTCTAATTTGCTTATTACAAAATTATAGGCACTATTAAATTGTTCAAATAAATTGCCGGTACAATCAATACTTGCAATGGCATTTCTACCACTTATTCCAGAAAAATGAGAGCAAATTATCATACTTTCCGGAAAATATTTTTGAGGACTTCTACCAAATAATAATATTCCTCCTACACTGCAATATATTGAAGAATGTTCCTCAACAATTAGATGAAATGATTCTAAAATTTCTTTAGAAATTTGATTAATTTTGGTTGTTTTTCTTGAATTCAAAAAATCTATTAAAGCATTATTGTCTATTTCTTCTTTAGAAGTATGGTATACTGACATCATATCAAAAGATCTACCTCTAGTCTGCCATTTTAATTCTTCAATAATATCGGAAGTCGCTCTCAAAGTTGATCTTCCTAATCTAATATAAGTTCCTTTATCTAAGCCTTCAGATTTTCGATAATAAGGCTTATTCATACCGGAAGACACTTCTATAATTAGAATAGTTTTGTCAGCAATTCTTTGAATATATACTAAAGGAATAATTGGAGGAGCCGATGATTCAAAAATACTCTTGTTAATAAATTCCATAGTTTTTTGCACGTCATCGTGCGGCAAACCTGTAATAATACCTTTAGAATTTACTCCAATAATTAATTTCCCTCCTTTTTGATTACAAAAACCTATTATGGTTTTTATTATTTGATCATTTTTAGGTATTGTTTCTTTAAACTCTAATTTTGAAGATTCTTCACCAGTGTATTTCATTATATTAACTCCATTTTTTATGTATCATTCATTATATTAAAATGAGCCGAATGAGTCAAATAAAATTATTTTTATAACTCAAACGTTTCAATTTATATTTTTAATCAGCATAACAAATTGATTAACAAAGACTTCGGAGAGAGTGGGATTCGAACCCACGGTACGTTTGCACGCAACACACGCTTTCCAAGCGTGCTCCTTAAGCCTCTCGGACATCTCTCCAAAAAATATTCTTCTATTATAGAAAAGGTTACAAAATTATTCAATAGAAGGTTTATAATGAAATAATTAAATATTAATAAAATTATTTTGATATAAAAATTTATTTTCATATAAGTCAATATCCATTGACAAGTAGATTTTGATGATATATTATTTTGAAGTTAAAATATTGAGGTTATTATGTACGCGATAATTCAAACTGGATCTAAACAGTTTAAAGTGGAAGAAGGAAATATAATTGATGTTGAATTATTAGATTTGCCGGAAGGTAAAGTTGAATTCAAAGAAGTGTTACTATTTAATGATGGATCTAAGATTACAATTGGTGATCCAATAGTAAAAAACTGCATAGTTTCAGCTGATATTATTGAAGAAATCAAAGGCCCTAAAGTTATTACTTATAAATACAAAAAAAGAAAAAACTTCCGTAAAAAGAAAGGCCACAGACAACAATATACTAAAGTAAAAATTACAGAGATTAAAATAAGCTAGGAGATTGAAATGGCACATAAGAAAGGTCAAGGATCTACGAGAAACGGAAGAGATTCTAATTCACAAAGACTTGGAATCAAAAGAACTCACGGTGAGTTTGTAACAACCGGCTCGATTATTGTTAGACAGAACGGTACAAAATGGCATGCTTCTAAAAATGTAGGAATTGGTAAAGATTTTACACTTTTTGCTTTAAAAGATGGGATTGTATCTTTTAAAAAGTCGAATAAAACTTCTGTCTCAGTTCTTCCTAATTAACTTATAAGGGCTTCAAAAAGAAGCCCAAAATTAAATTTATGTTTATAGATAATATTAAAATACATTTTATTGCAGGCAAAGGCGGCGATGGCACTGTTGCTTGGAGAAGAGAAAAATTTATTCCAAAAGGCGGGCCTTATGGAGGAAATGGAGGAAAGGGTGCTTCTATTATTTTAGAAGCTGATGAAAACATTATTTCTTTAGAACATTTTTTTCATAAAAAAAATATTGCAGCACAAAATGGAAATAATGGAGAAGCAAATACTAGAACAGGCCGAGATGGAGAAGATTTAATTTTAAAAGTACCTTTAGGTACTATTATTAAAGAAAATTCTATAGAAATTTTTGAGCTTACTAAGCATAAAGAAACTTTTTTACTCTGCCGGGGTGGGAAAGGCGGAAAAGGCAATATTCATTTTAAATCTTCTACGAACAGATCTCCAATGGAATTTACACATGGTACAATGGGTGAAGAGAAAACCATTGAACTTGATCTGAAATTAATTGCAAATATCGGACTGGCAGGTTTTCCAAATGCAGGAAAATCTACCCTTATGAATAAATTAACAAATAACAAAGTAAAAATTGCTTCATATCCTTTTACAACGCTATATCCTAATATTGGGATTATAAAATTTGAAGATGGATCGAGAACATTTTTAGCAGACATTCCCGGAATCATCAAAGATGCCCATCTAAATAAAGGTCTTGGCCTTTCTTTTTTAAAACATATTGAAAGAACACAAATATTGCTATTTATTATAGACGCATCTTCTGAAGATCCCCTATCAGATTTTTTAATATTGAGAGATGAGATAAATTGTTATAATAAAAATATTTTAGAAAAACCATCATTGATAGTTTTAAATAAAATTGATCTTCTTTTAGAAGAAGATATTTTAAAAATAATTTCTAAATTTAAAAAATTTTCTCAAAAAATAATAAAAATATCTGCCCTAGAAAATATAAATCTTGATAATCTAATGGACGATTTAAAAAATTTAAAAGTGTCTCAGATATGAAAAAGATTTTTTTTGGAAATTTTTCCATTATTATAGCAATAATTTTGGGAATAGTTTGTGGGTTATTTAATAATTCATTTATTACAGAGGTAGCAAATTCTATCTCTACAGTTTTTTTAAAAATTTTACAACTCATCGGAGTCCCGATTGTTTTTTTATCACTAATTTCAAACATTGGCGGAATGAATGACTTTAATGAAATGAAAACTTTAGGAAAAAAAATTTTCTTCTATGCAATTTTAACAACTTTGATTGCAGCATCTATTGCATTAATTACATTTTTAATTATTGATCCGACTAATTCTATCGAAACTGATAATATTTTAAGTTTAGATAAAAATGGCAGTTATTTATCTTTTTTAATTGATGCAGTTCCGGACAACTTTTTTAAAGCTTTTGTAAATAATAATATTATTTCGGTTGCTATACTCGGCATGGTTTTTGGACTAGCAATTTTATTTTTACCTAAAAAAAATAAAGATACATTGAATCATTTTTTTTCCAGTTTCTTTCTTCTTTTTTTAAAAGTAACAAAATTTATTATTTCAATCATTCCAATCGGTGTTTTTGCTTTTGTTTTGCTTTTTGTTCAGGAATTTAAACAAAACTCAGCTAGCTTAAAAGATTTAATGATTTATACAATTTGCGTAGTTTCTGCAAATCTAATACAAGGATTTATTGTTCTTCCAATTTTTTTAAAAATTAAAAAAATTCCTGTTATAAGAACATTTAAAGGTATGCTTCCGGCACTTATGACAGCATTTTTTACAAAATCTTCAAATGCTGCTCTCCCTATAACAATAAAATGTGCAGAAGAAAATCTAAATGTCTCTCATAAAAATGCAAATGTAGTTCATTCTTTAGGTTCAGTTATTAATATGAATGCATGTGCAGGATTCATTTTGATAACAGTACTTTTTGTTGCAAAAAGCATGGGAGCAACTTTTTCAATCTTTCAAATGATTATGTGGATATTTTTAGCAACACTAGCAGCTATTGGAAACGCAGGTGTTCCAATGGGATGTTATTTTTTAACTAGCGCTTTTTTAACCAGCATGAATGTTCCTCTCTATATTATGGGTCTTATTCTTCCTATTTATACTATTTTAGATATGCTTGAATCATCTTTAAATGTTTGGTCGAATTCTTGTGTATGCGTAGTAATAGATAAAGAAATTAAAGAAGAAATTTTGCCCGAATTTGAATAATACAAAGCTAATTAGTCAACCCTGAATTACTCTTAATTTTGTAAAACTTTTGCATTCTTTTGTTCATAAAAATTTGTTGGTAAAAGATAAATTTAATATTTGTCTCCATCGGAAATTGAACTCAAGTTTTAAAAAATTCATCGAAAAATTTAGAAAGTTCTTTGAAAACTATTTTGAATTGGATTATTCACTTATGATCGTCTCCATAATTGGCTTTAAAAATTTTTCAACCCGAAATAATTTAGCATATTGAAAAAGCTTATTTAAATTAGCTTTCTTGCTACGCCAATACATCCTTAAAGCTTCAAGAACAATATCCATTCCAATTTTATTACGAAATTTAACGCAGTCAATTAATGTTTTTTCTATATCGAAAATTTTAATAATGCATCCATTAATGATATGTTTATCAACACCGGTTTTTAACAGTTTTTCAGTAAACCAAAAATATCGCATAGGAGGATAAGAAATTGTAGGCTTATGAGCACTACTTGGCAAAGCTACATAAACAAAATGTGGTATTTGAGTTGTGATCTCATGAAAAGCTAAAGCTGAAATGAGGCAGATTACTCCATTAGGAATCTTTTTAGCTGCCGGAATAAAATCAGGCAAAGAAGGTTCAGGCATTGATGAAAGACGATATAATCCCCTACTAATAACTTCTAAGAATCCTTTATCTCTAAGTTGATATAGTTCGCGGCGGTGTATACCATAAGAGATAGCTTCCGACATTGTTAGAATGCCTCCTGCTTTTTTAAATATAGCAACAGCTCTTTCAATTTTTGATTTCTTTTTCATGGTACAAAAATTCGGACTATTTTAGTTATATCCGCAATATTGTACCAATTTTAAAGGAAAGTCAAGAAAATTTTAATTATTAAAAAATTACTACTAAAAATCACTTTAGATTTCTTTAAAATTAACCTCAATTACATCGCTTAATTTAAGGAAATTGAGTACTCCGGCATTTTCAGGCCAAATCGATATGGCCAGAGCCGGAATTGAACCGGCGACACAAGGATTTTCAGTCCTTTGCTCTACCAACTGAGCTATCTGGCCTGGTAGAAAATTACATAAAAGTAAAAAATATAATAACATGAATTTAAATTTAAAGTAAAGAATGGCATTGAAAAAGATTTAAGATGCTTTTTTTAAAGAGGATTCCATCATTATCATATCTTTTAAGATATTAACTGATTCCTGCATTTGAAGGTCTTCAAAAGTTTTATTTTCAAGTTCAATATCTTCACCGTCTAGTCTGGCTTTAATTTTGACTTGATGTTTTAAAAAATTTTGAAATTCTTTATTATTTGATAGTCTTGTCTGACTGTTTTCTATAAGTTTTGATTTTAAATTTTGCCAAAATGTAACTTTTTTTTGTAAATTTGGAAGGTAGTTTTGTTTAAACCAACCTCTAATATTTGAATCTAAATCTGATAAATTATCATTATATGCATCGTTTATTTGATCTGCTTTTAATGGATATTCTAGATATCTTTCACCAACAGTATAAGGAAAATAATTACTTGGCATGTCTATATCTGCTTGTACTCCCTCAATTTGAGTTGTTTTTCCGGAAACCGTATAATATTTGCCTATTGTTACTTTATAGAAATACTCAGCTTTTTTATCTGTAACAGTTTGATATTGAATTGATCCTTTTCCAAAAGTTGTTTTATCTCCTACTATTAATGCAACTCCATAATCTTGAAGAGCTGCAGCAACAATCTCCGAGGCTGAGGCTGATATTTTTGATGTTAAAACTATTAATGGTCCATTATAAAAAGCTTTGGGAGCAATTGATCTAAGATATCTCATTTCATTATTTGAATTTTTAGAAATGACAATCACTCCATTTTTCATAAAAATTCCGGCAACTCTTATTGCTTGTGATAAAAATCCCCCTGAATTATCTCTTAAATCTAAAATTAAACCTTTTAATTTTCCTTTTTTTCTAAAATCATTTATTGCATTTTTAATATCTTTTTCAGCTGAAACCCCATTGGAATTCTCATAAAAAGATTTTAATTCTATTTTTCCAATAATTCCATCTGTATAAAGTTCATATGAAGCTATAAGTTTCTGATCATCCATAGAGATAGGTTTTTTTTCTAACTTTACCGTCCAAAATGAAGAATCTTCATTATCATATCTTTTTAAACCAAGCATAACTTCATTGTTATTATTACCTTTCATCATTTTCATAACTTTATCAAAACCTAGTCCTAAAGTTGATTCGCCATTAATTTCAGTAATAATATCACCTTCTTTTATTAAATTTGAGTTTTTGGCCGGACTATTGTTTATTAGATCAGCAACGACAACACCGTCAATTGTTTCTGTTAAGACTAAACCTACCCCTTCGAATTCATTTTC
>MGLU01000020.1:14232-15121 GCA_001796155.1 Chlamydiae bacterium RIFCSPHIGHO2_12_FULL_27_8
TCATCTCATATGCTTCATCTTCTGAAAAATAATTAGTATGAGCATCTAAACTTTTAGAAATAGCTTTTAAAATATAAGTAGCAAGAAGATCATCTCTTTTTTCTTTTGTAAACTCTTCATTATCAATTAAAAATTTATCTTCATTTCTTTTTAGCTTTTTATGTAGAAGAGCAAATATTTTTTTTTCTTTTTCTTCCGTATCAATTTTTGATCTTTTCTTTTGAGATTGATAAAAAGCATTTACGTGAGCTTTTTGTCTTTGAAAAAGAAGATTTTGATTTTTAGCAAATGCAGAATGTTTTAAAGAAATTTGATTTATATTATTTTTCTCTAATATTTCTTTCATGATCAAAAATCTATTATCTCTAAATCTTTCTATTGAAGATTGAACTAGCTTGTTTAAATTATAAAAGACTGTGTAATCATTTTTTTTAATCTGATTTAAAATTTTTCTAGCAGTTATATCTGATAAATTCATGTAAGATTCTATTTCATCTTCAGTAAAATAAATTTTTAAAGGGTCAGCCTGATTTATATAGGATTTTAGGGCTCTTTTTATTAAAACTTCATCAAGTTCTTTATACTGAATATGTTGTTCAAAAATATTTTCTAAAATGATATTTATGTTTTTTACGCTTATCGGCTTTGAAAAAATAAAAAAGGGCAAAATTAATATTAATATTATTTTTTTCATATAAATAAACATAAAATGGTTAAAAAAAATGGGGAAAGTAAAGCTTGGAGTCCAAATATCTTAATCAAACTTAGCGTCGTTAGCTTGGCCCGTGCTTTTCTTTCCCTCATTGTTATTATATTAATTAAACTATTAATTATGCAAATTAAATAATTAATTATAGTTAATTATACAAATAATTAAACTGATTAAATT
>MGLU01000021.1:0-2743 GCA_001796155.1 Chlamydiae bacterium RIFCSPHIGHO2_12_FULL_27_8
TAGAAAAAAAAGAATTTTTAAAAGATTTTTTTTTATTGGATACAAAAAGTTTAATAAATCAAAAAAAATATTTTTTTAAAAAATTTGAATTACAAGAAGAGGTTTTTCCATATTCAAAAGTTATTTATAGCAATATACAAGATTATAAATTGGGTGAAAAAATCTTATTTAAAAATAGTTCTGCCATAATATTAATGGCAGGAGGAATGGGATCCAGACTGCAATTTCATAAACCAAAAGCTCTTTTTGAAATAAATAATAAATCCTTAATTGAACACATTTTTTTAAAAATTTTAAAAAAACAAAAAAAATATAATATTAACTTTCATATTAGCTTAATGACTTCACTCTCTACACATCTTGAAATTAAAAATTTTTTAAAGAAAAATAACTTTTTTGGAATAAAAGAACATTATGTAGATTTTTTTATGCAGAAATCACTTCCTTTTTTAGATGAAAAGGGTGAAATTTTCATAAAAGATAAAAAAATATTATTAGCTCCGGATGGAAATGGAAATATTTTTAAAAATTTTTATAAAAGTGAAATTTTTGAAAAATACAAATATAAAAAAATAAAATATTTAACTATTTTGCCTATAGATAATCTTTTACAAGATCCATTTGATGAAAATCTTTTGGGGTTTCATAAAAAAAATAATTTTGAAATTACAATAAAAGCATTTGAAAAAAATGAAAATTTTAAAAATATGGGAGTTTTAGGAATATTAAATAAAAAGATTAAAATTTTAGAGTATATATATCAAAAAGATAAAGATTTTAATCTTTTAAATTCCGGTATTTATGCTTTGAATTTGGATTTTATTCAAAAGGTAAAAGATTTTGAAATACCTACTCATTTTGTAATGAAAAAAGCTTTTGACAATACTTTTTTATCTAAAGGAGAAAATTTTATTTTTGATAATTTTGATAAAAGTTCTAATATAGGCGTTTTATGCGATTTTCCGGATAAATTTTTCTGTCCTCTAAAAGGTCAAAGCTCAATTCAAAAAATTTCAACGCTTGTTAACAGCGTAAATAATGTGCTATAGTAGCTTGAATAGGTTGTTTTTTATGAAAATAGGATATTTAGGTGCCGGAAGCTGGGGTATGGCCCTTTCAAATTTATTAGCAAGAAAAGGCTATTTTGTAACTCATTGGGATAGAAATAAAGAAAAAATTAGGGAACTGAAAGAAACAAGAAGACATAAAAGATTAAAATCTCTTGAAATTCCTGAAAATATTGTTTTTACCGGTGATTTGGATGAAGCCGTAAAAGATAAGGACTTAATTGTAGAAAGTGTCACTTCTCAAGGAATAAGAGAGGTATTATCCAATATAAAAAATCTAAAATGTCCGATTGTAATAACTTCAAAAGGTATAGAAAAAGATTCGGGCTTTTTATTTCCTGAGGTTTTATTGGATATTTTTGGAGAAGAAAATAACAAATTCATCGGATGTTTAACAGGACCTTCTCATGCGGAAGAAGTGGTAAAAAATTTACCTACAACTGTCGTTTCTTCATCTTATGATTTTTCAACTATGAACTTGATTGCAAAAACATTTTATACACCAAGTTTTAGAGTTTATCCAAATACTGACATTATTGGTGTTTCTTTTGGAGGTGCAATAAAAAATATTATTGCTATTGCATGCGGAATTTCAGACGGTTTAGGATTCGGGGATAATGCTAAAGCTGCAATAATGACTAGAGGGCTGCATGAAATGAAAAAACTTGCGAGTATAAAAAATGCAAATGCTGAAACATTAAATGGCCTTTCAGGAATGGGAGATTTATGTGTGACATGTATGTCGGCTTTATCTAGAAATTATAAATTTGGGATTCTATTTGCTAAGGGATATTGTCTCGAAGATGCCAAAAAAGAAATTGGTATGGCAGTAGAGGGAGTTTATGCTGCTGTATCTGCTCTTCAGATAGCTAGAAAATTTGATATACCTATTCCAATTACAGAAGCTGTTAATGCTGTTTTATACGATAAGCTTGACCCAAGAAATGTTGTAAAACTTTTGATGCAAAGAACAATAAAAGACGAATTAAAATGAATTATAAAAATTTATTGCCGAAAATTTTAAAAAATAGAAATAAATATGAAGCCGGCTTTGTTGCAGCTTTAAGCGGATCAAAGGGTTTTTATGGAGCTGCAAAGTTATCAGCTTTTGCTGCTCTTAAAACAGGTGCAGGGATAGTTAAAGTTATTTCTAAAGATGAAATTGATAATACTTTTTATGAAATGATTAATATTGTTAAAAATTTTTCAGAAAAAAATGAGATTTTACAAATATTAAATAGTGCTGATTCTATATACATAGGTCCGGGTATTGGTAGAGAAAATGATATTTTTGATTTGTTAAGATATATTATTTTAAAAATAGAAAATAAATTAATTTTAGATGCAGATGCTCTTTATTTTTTATCAAAAAATTTAGATCTTATTCCAAAAAAGGCTGTGTTAACTCCACACAAAAAAGAGATGTTAAGACTTTTAAATAGCGAAGATGAAAATAATCTTAATGAAAGAGTTCAACAATTTTCAAAAGAAAAAAATGTTATAATTGTATTAAAAGGGTTTGAAACAATTTTGTTTCATCCGGAAAAAAAAGAGCTCAAGTTTAATCTTGCAGATCCGGGTTTATCTACAGCCGGAACAGGGGATGTTTTAACCGGTATGATAGCTTCTTTTGCAGCTCAAAAAATGGATCTTTATGATGCATGTATTTTATCTAT
>MGLU01000021.1:2773-8102 GCA_001796155.1 Chlamydiae bacterium RIFCSPHIGHO2_12_FULL_27_8
TGCAGAAAAATATACATCTTACTCAATGATCGCTTCAGATCTTTTTGAATTTATTCCGGAAATTTTTAAAGAACTGCTAAAATAGTCCACATACCATTTTGTGAATTTTTTTAACCCTTCTTCAATAGAAGTTTTAGGATTGAAATTTAAAAATATTTTACTTTTTTCAATATCAGCAAAAGTTTTAATCATTTCTCCTTTTTGAAGGGCTGAAAAATTCAAAATAGCCTTTTTATTTAGATTTTTTTCTAAAATTTCTACAAAGTATTTTAAATTTACCGTTTTTGAATTGCCCAAATTAAATATTTCAAAATTAGAACATTTATCAATAGAAGCAAAAATGCCTTCAACAATATCATCAATATAAGTAAAATCCCTTTCCATATTCCCATAATTAAAAAGATCAATAGGCTTATTCTCTAAAATATTTTTAGTAAATGAAAAATATGCCATGTCCGGTCTGCCGAATGGTCCATATACTGTAAAAAACCTCAGACATGTCATTGGAATGTTGTATAAATTATAATATGCAAAAGCAATCGATTCATTTGCTTTTTTAGTTGCTCCATATAAATTTGCAGGCAGATCGGTGTTGTCAGTAGTATTAAACGGAATTTTTTCGTTTAAACCATAAACTGAAGAGGATGATGCAAAAATAAATTTTGTATTAAATTTTTTAACAATTTCTAAAAGTTTTACAAACCCAACTAAATTTGAATTCACATATTTTAATGGTTCAACAAATGAGTATCTAACTCCTGCCTGTGCTGCTAAGTGGATAACTGCATTAAAATTGTTTTGATTAAAAAGGTCTTCAATTTTTTTGGATTCATTAATATCTATTTTATAAATTTTTATATTTGCTTTTTTTAAAATACGAGCTCTATATTTTTTTAAAGAAACATCATAATAGTCATTAAAATTATCTATGCCAAGAGCATTAAAACCTTCGTTTTTCAGCTTCAGACATAAGTGAAAGCCAATAAATCCTGCTGCACCTGTTACTAATATATTTTTCATTACTTTTTTAATAATTAATTATGCTATAAATGACTGCTTATTTTATTAAATTAGATAATTAATTTATATGGTTTTAAAATGTTGTAAAGTTTTTTTTTTAATTTTCTTAATACTTAGTTCTTGTTCTCCAAAATTTCATTTTTCAGAAATATCTTATGTCCAGGATTTTATTTTAGATTCATATAAAATAAACAAAGGAAAAAAAGAAATTCTTTCTCTAATGAAAGAATCTTTTTGTGAAATATCTAAAAAAGATTTTGAAATCCAAAAATATAAGCTTGAGGAAGATGATGTTTTAAATATTTCCATTTTTCATCCAATAAGAAAAGATTTAGAAGAAAAAATTCAAAAATTATCTGATTTAAATTTTTTCCAAATAAAAAATGGTAAAATCAATATTCCTAATTTTGATGAAATTTTTATATTAGGTTTGCAAATTGAAGAAGTTGCTCATCTTATTACTAGTAAGTTTACAGATGAAATAAAAAATGTAAAAGTTTTTGTAAATTTAAAAAAATCAAAAGAAAAAACTGTTGAAATAGTTGGTTTGATACACGGAATCCATAAAATTGATGAAAAAACTACAATTTTTGATATTTTATCAAAAATAGGACTTCCTCCAAATTGTGATCTGTTTAAAAGCTGTATTATCAGAGATAATAAAAAACTTTTAATTGATTTTGTAAAGCTTTTGAAAGAAGGAGATATGAATGAAAATATTTTATTAAGAGATAGCGATAAAATTTTCATTCCGGGTGATGGAGAATCTAAAATTTTTGTAATGGGAGAGGTTTCAAAGCAATCATTAATAAATATGCCGTTAGGAACTATTACTCTTAAAGAAGCAATATTAAAAGCCGGAGGTTTTTTACACAGTTCAAATACAAATTCAATCCAAATAATTAGAACAGCTTTTTTCAATCCAAAAATTTATAACATAAATTTTAGTGATATAATAGCTCTCCCTGATAGAGCTATCTTATTGATTCCGGGCGATATTATTTATGTTGCTGCAACACCGATCACTGACTGGAATAGATTTGTTAATGATATTTTACCATCTTTTGCCCTTTTCGATAGCACATTTAATGGAGTGAAAAATTTGAGGTTTATTATTAATGAATAAGACTCACTTTTTTTTCTTGTCAGATTTGAAGAGAATAGTTTCGGAAAATATTTATAAAATACTTATTTTTAGTTTTTTTATATCTTTTTTTATATCTTTTGGATTTTTGATTAAAGATCCAAAATTTGAATCGGAAGCTATTTTTTATAATGAAAAAAATAATGCTCCTCAAATATTTTCAAATATAAAGGATATTTTTATACCACATGTTCAGGGAAGTTCAATAGATGCACTCTCTCTTTTGAAATCTAAATCAATATTTGAAAAATTTATAAAAAAAGCAGGACTTCAAATCTGTTTAGTTGATGAAAACAAAGAATTTTATAAAAAATTTCAAAATATTTTAGATAATTTAAAAATTTTTAAAAATTTAGATTTGGATGAGAAAGAAATATTTTATTTTGAAGACGTATCCTATTCGATGATAAAAAAGGAAGTTTTTTATCTAATTCAAATAAATAATTTTTTATATAAAATTTTTGATCAAGATAAAAAGCAGTTTTTGTATTTCAAATTAGATGAAAAAGTTGAATTTAAAAATATCTGCTTTTTTTTAAAAAATGTATCAAATATTGAAATTGGAAAAATATATAAATTCAATGTCCTGCCTATGCAAGCTGCAATAGGAATGTATTTAACAAAAATAGATATAAAAACAAAGAAAACCTCTCCCAATTTTTTGAATATTTCTTATTTTTGCAATAGTCCTAAACTCTCTCAATATGTTTTAAAATTTTTTCTTGCAGTTTTAGAAGAGTATTTTTTTGATGAATTATATAATGAAAAAAAAATGCATTTAAATTTTTTGAAATCCAGAAAAACAGAAATTTTAAATGAGATTGAAGATATTTATTCAAAACAGAAAGATTTTTATCTAAATAATATTAATAAAAATGGAAATTTCAGTTCTGAAGAAGAAATGAAAAATCTTATTTTTCAAAAAAATAATATTTTATCTCAAATTGAAAAAATTGATTTTGAACTGAAAGTCCCGGATAATTTGAAAGATTTAGATGTTGAAATGTTAAAATTGGAAAATGAAAAATCTTGGTTAAATAAAAAAGAAGAGATAAATAATAAAAATTTTTTAAATTTAGATTTTTTAGATAAAGATGTTTTAAAAAATGAATATTTCTCTATATTGAAAAATATTGAAAATTTAAATGTTCAATTAAAAAAATTAAAAAATTTTAATATTGTAAACATTGAAACGGACACCTTTTTACCAAGCTCCTTGAAAGAGGAGATTGTATCTTTAAAAAGTAAATTGGAAGATGAAGAAAATTATTCAAAAATTGAAAAAGATAATTTTAATATTGAAATTAAAAAATTTGAAGAAAAAGCAAAAAAATATCTTCTAAAATTATTAGAAGATAAAGTTGAAGAAATTTTATTTTTAAAAACAAAACTTTTGAATTTTGAAGAAACGATACTTAAAAAAATAGATCAAAAAATTGATTTATTAAAAAATCAAAAAGAAAAGTTTTTAGAAAATAAAAATTTTGAACTTTTAGAAAAAAGAAAGTTTTTAATTAAAAAGCTAGATGAAATTATATATAAAACGAAAGAATCTGCAAAAGAAAGTTTTTATGAAAAAAGACTTTTAGAAGAGATAAAACTTCTGCAGGCAATTCTTTCTTCAATAGATAAAAGTTTAGAATCTAAAAGACTTGATTTAAACACAAAATCAAAATATTCACGTATAATAGATAATCCATCATTTCCTCTATCTGCAAAAAAAATAAACTTTTTATATTATTTTTCTCTTTTGTTTGTTTTTAATCTTTTTGTTTTTACTATCTTTTTTATTTATATAACACTTTTAAAAGGAGTAAAAGCTTCTTTAAAAAGTTTGAAGGAATTAAATTTTAAAGTTTGTGGCAAGATTTCATTTAACTGTAATGGATCTGATATAGAAGAAATCAAAAATTGTGATTTAGAAACTCTTAGAAATATTATTTCTAGCATCGATGAATCTGATAAAATTATCACTTCAGTAGCAGCAAATGGTCCAAATTTTTTACACTATTTATCCGCTCTTTTAGCAATCATCGGAAAGAAAATACTTCTTATAGAAACATTTTCCACTATTTTGGAAAAACAAGGATTGTATTCATATCTTTCAAGAGATATTTTAAAACCTCCCATTGAAAAATTTCAGGCATATGATTATCTAAAAGCCGGTGAAAAAAAATATTTTTCATTTGAACTTTTAAAATCTAATGATTTTTTAGGTTTTTTAGATAAAGAAAAAAAAAAATATGATCATATATTAATTTACTCAAATTCAAATATTTTAAATGCTGAATCAAAGTTGTTTATTAATATTTCAGATAAAATTATTCTAACAATAAAAGATGAAATATTAGAAGATTTCAATGATATTTTATCTTTAAACAAAAAAATTTGTGTTGTTGAGTATTAAAAAAATGAAAAAAAAAATTTTAGTTACAGGCGGAGCAGGATTTTTAGGATCACATCTTTGCGAAAGACTTTTAAACTCCGGAAATGAAGTTATATGTGTAGATAATTTTTATACCGGCAATAAAGAAAATATTTTACACCTTATAAAAAATCCATATTTTGAATGTATTAGACATGATATATGCTTTCCATTGTATCTTGAAGTGGATGAAATTTTTAATTTGGCATGCCCTGCTTCTCCGGTGCATTATCAAAGTCATCCTGTACAAACTATAAAAACATCAATTCACGGATCTATAAATATGCTAGGGCTTGCTAAAAGATTGAAAATAAAAATTTTTCAAGCTTCTACATCAGAAGTATATGGAGACCCAAAAGTTCATCCTCAGGATGAATCTTATTTTGGCAATGTCAATCCTATAGGAATCAGATCTTGCTATGATGAATCTAAAAGGTGTGCTGAAACTTTATTTTTTGATTATCACCGACAATACAATATACCTATAAAAGTTGCTAGGATTTTCAATACTTATGGTCCTAAAATGCTTCCAAATGATGGTAGGGTAGTTTCAAATTTTATTGTTCAAGCTTTAAAAAATGAAGATATTACAGTTTATGGAGACGGCTCTCAAACAAGATCATTTTGTTTTGTAGATGATCTTATTGATGGTTTTATAAAATTGATGGATTCTGATAATTCAATATCCGGACCGATAAATTTAGGAAATCCTTTTGAATTTACAATGAATGAACTAGCAA
>MGLU01000022.1 GCA_001796155.1 Chlamydiae bacterium RIFCSPHIGHO2_12_FULL_27_8
AAATACGTGGAGAAGATTTTCATCCTGAATGGAATTACACTATCAAGTCACGATATATCTAGAGATGTTCAAGTTATTTTTTGACAGTTCCTTAAGCCATGAATGAAATTCATCTTTTAACTCAAGATGAGCGAGAACTTTTCTTTAGAACTGCTGCCGATATCCAAAACATGCCTTTTGAAATTATTGAAAAAGACTTTTGGGTTGTATGGATTTTAGAAAGGTTGTTTTCACTAGAAAAAGTAAGACCCTATCTTACCTTTAAAGGAGGTACTTCTCTTTCAAAAGTATACAGATTGATTGATCGTTTTTCCGAAGACATCGATCTTTCCATTGAACGAGAGTTTTTTGGTTTTGGAATTCCCAACAATCCCGAAAATGCACCCTCCAAGAAGAAACAAAATCTCATCATTGAAAATCTCTCCCAAGCTTGCACAAACTATGTACAAAACGACATGTTGAATGAGCTAACAAGTGCAATTAGTGCCAAGCTTGGAAACAACAAGGGATGGCAACTCTTTTCCGATTCAAACGACCCTGATTCCAAAACGTTATTATTTGAATACCAAAGCAAGAAATCAAACGCTGACTACATCCGACCTATTGTGAAAATAGAGATAGGTGCAAGATCTGAACATTGGCCTATCAGTCACCATATCATTCATAGCTATACCAAAGAAGCTTTAATGGAAAAAATCTACGAGACAGAAACAAAGGTTCGTGTGCTGAATGCCGAAAGAACGTTTTGGGAAAAAGCCACTATTTTGCACCAATATGTTCATTTACCTGCAAATAAAAGAATTCCTTCACGCATTTCCAGACACTTCTACGATTTTTTCCGATTACTCAACTCTCCGATAAAGAAAAAAGCCCTTGAAGAGTCATTCTTACTTGAAAAAGTAGCTAATCACAAAAGCATTTATTTTGCATCAGGTTGGGCAAACTATAGCACTGCTAGGAGAGGAACTTTAAAACTTGTTCCGCCTTCTCATATTTTGAAAGAACTGCAAAAAGATTACGTACAAATGGAGTCCATGCTTTTCAGGGAGATTCCCTCATGGGAATTAATTCTAAAAACGATCGCACAATTTGAAGACGAATTTAATCGCGTTGCAAGATAGAATGTTTTTATAAATACAGACCACTTTTTAAAATAATTTTGGTGGGTCACGAAAAACTGCTGGGGCGGGTCAAGCTCCTATTATTTTCTGAATTAATTGCTTATTTGAAAGGCCCCTTCAACCAGGGCGATTGCATGATAAACTTCTTGACAAATGCTTTTCATAGACATTTTTGTCAAAGACTGTGGAATATTTACTGTTTTTTAAATGCATTGAACTACAGCTTCTTCAGAGTCATCTGCTAGTTCTATATTTCCTAAATCCTCTCCGGTTATATCTATCATCTCAAAAAAACATCTAGCAAGATTGGGATTGTTTCGGATTGTTAACAATAAATTTTCTTCTTCTTTAATATTTGTTTTCATAACCTTTCTCCTTCAAATTTAAAAGAAAAATTTTTCAATTTTTAGACATTTAGTCAAATAGTTTTTATATAGAGTACAATTTTTAGTTACATCCATTATTTTAAAAATAATTGATAAGTTGCAAAAGAATGGTTTTTTATATATATTTTATATATAAAATCTTTTGGAGTATTTTTCATGCGACGATCTATATGTATTGCTGACCCATATATTGTACTTGCCGGTCAAAAGAAAAATTTTACATTTTCTTATACTACTTCTACAGATCTTACAAAAGGTACAACTCTTATTTTTGAAATAGAATCAGATGGAAGAGATATTGATTTTGAAGTACCTCAGGTAGAAAATAAATCTAATGAAAATTATATTTGGGCAATTCTTCCTGATAATAAAGTCATCAATGCAAAAGCTTCTAAAATAAAACAGGTAAGTTTATCCACATTTGAATTTTTACTTCCTCAAGAAATTAAAACCGGAGAAACAATCGCCATTCATATCGGTTCGGTTAAAAAAGATCCTTTAAATGGAATTCTAGTTCAAAAATATACACAAAGAAAGAAAACATTTAATTTACATATTGAATCTAAAAACAAAAAAGAAAGTGAAGCATTCCATGTTGATATTAAAGGAAATAAATTAAATAAATTAAAAATAGTTACTCCATCAATTGTTTCAAGGAACAAAAGATTTGATGTTGTTATTAGATTTGAAGATAAATTTGGAAATTTAACTTCAAATGCCGAAGAGGGAACATTAATTGAACTTTCATACAAACACTTGAGAGATAATTTAAGCTGGAAGCTTTTTATTCCTGAGACCGGTTTCATAACTCTTCCAAATCTTTATTTTAATGAAGAAGGTATTTATAAAATTCAACTTAAAAACTTAAAGAATAATGAAGTATTTTTCTCAGATCCTATAAAATGCATAGATAATTATGAAAAAAGCTTATTTTGGGGTCTTTTACATGGTGAAAATATAAAATATGATTCTATAGAAAATATTGAAAGCACTTTAAGATATTTTAGAGACGAAATTTCTCATCAATTTTATTCTACATCAAATTTTGATAGTGAAGAAGAAACCTCAAATGACGATTGGAAAAAAATAATGACAAATGTCGCGGAATTCAATGAAGATGAAAGATTTACAGCTATGCTTGGCATGCAATATAGCGGTCAGGAAAAAGAAGAAGGAATCAGAGAGTTCCTTTTTTCTAAAGACAATAAGCCTATAATTAGAAAAAAAGATCTGAAAAGCAATTCTCTAAAGAAAATATATAAAATGAATTCTTCTAAAGATATGCTTTCTATACCATGTTTTACTATGGGGAACGGGTTTACCTATAATTTTAATGATTTTAATGAAGAATTTGAAAAAGTTGTTGAAATTTACAATGTCTGGGGATCTTCAGAAATGACTAAACAGGAAGGAAATTTATTTCCAATTACCGGCCCTGTAAAAGAAAATGCCGAAGGTTCGATTCAAAAAGCCTTACTAGCCGGACATAGATTTGGTTTTGTAGCCGGCGGATTGGATGATAGAGGAGTTTATGCATCATTTTTTGATACAGCTCAAGTGCAATATAATCCGGGATTAACAGCGATCCTTGCAAAAAATCAATCAAGAGACGATATTTTTTATGCTCTTCAAAATAGATCCTGTTATGCGACTACCGGTGAAAAAATATTAATTGGTTTTAACATTGCTAATGAAGACATGGGAAGTTTTATTAATATGGCAAAAAAACCGGGTTTAAGATTTAACCGTTATATTTCCGGTTATGTTATTTCCCCTTCTCCTATTGAATATATTGAAATAATTAGAAATAACAAAGTTTGGACTAAAATTGAACCAAAAGATCCTTGTGAACATCAATTTGTAATTGATGACACTCAAAAAATTGAAGAAATTTTAATTCAACCTGAAAATGAAAAACCTAGTTTTGTATTTTATTATTTAAGAACAAAGCTTAAAAATGGTCATATGGGATGGTCTTCTCCTATATGGGTAGATATGTCTGTAGACAATAATAAAAAGATTAAAAAAGAAATTAAAAAGCTTTAATATCAGAAATTAAAAAATCGAGACTTAAAAGTAATCTCTTAAGAAATGTTTTTTAACTGATCTGTGCAGTATTTTAGAAAATACGGCTTTAAAAAGGTTTTAATTTCTTCATATTTTTCATAATTAAAACCTGCTGATGCAATCAGAGAATTAACTTTATCTATTCCCATCTGGTAAAAATCTATACTTTCAAAAAAAGGATTCGTTCTTCTATATATTTTATATATTTTTTTATAGCTTTCAAATTCATCTTTTCCGATAGCAGTATATACCGTTTGAGCTTTTGGCTTATCCATTTCTTCTTTTATATCTACAAATCTAAAATGATCATAAAAATTAATAAAAACAGTAATAGACTCTCTTTCAGTTAATGGAGGATGTTCCTCTTTTGGAAAAAAATACCTGCTTATTCTGGTAGTAAGCTTTTTTTCATGCTTTTCCGATTCAATAGCGTACTGAAGTAATAACCTGTCTTTTAGTGAGCAGTCATTAAAATTAATCGACATTTTATCTTTCCTGAAAAATTTTTTATGAAAATATATAATTTGTTCTATTTTTTTCAAAGGTAATATGATATATAAAAAAATATAAAACCGGGTAAAAAATGAAAGCAATATTTAAGTTATTTTTTATAAGTATTTTAGCTATTTATATAAATCTAAATTCTTTAGAGCAAAATGAAAAAGGATATATCTTATATTTGATGCATTCTAATGAAATTGAAAAAGCTATGAATAAATATCAGGAGATATATAAAAATGATGGTCATGATTTTGAAATACTTCAAAAAATGAGCTTAATACTTTTGAAAAATGGTGCAAAAAATGAAGATAATCAGATTCAGCAGCTTTCAATGCTTGGAGCAGGTCTTGCTGCATCAAATGCATCTTTAGAAATTTTAGAGATAGGTCTTGATAGTCCGCTTATACAGACACAGCAGCTTTCAGTTCATTTTATATCGTTTCTGCAAGATGACAACAGCTCTTTAGCTCTTTTAAAAGCTTTAAAATCAGATTTTTTACCGGTCAGAATGGAAGCTCTATATAGCCTGGCTAAAAGAAAGCATCCTCATGCTATCGGTCAAATAGAATCTTTAATGTTCAGACTACCTGTTTTTTTAAAACCATATTTCCCATCAATATTTGCTCTTATCGGTACGGAAGAATCAAAAAAATATCTTATAAAGTTTTTAAATGATCAAGACGCAAATGTTAGACTTGAAACAATTTTAAGTATTGCAAATCACTCTTACGATGAACTTCTTCCTCTTCTTAGAAAAAGGTTTCCTAATTCGACAACAGCAGAAAAAGAAGCTATCTGTTACACCATATCCACTTTAAAAGATACATCATGTAATGAAGATTTAAAAAAACTTGCAGCTTCCCCTATTGAAAATGTTTCGATATCAGCTTCAAAAGCTTTATATTTTTTAGGAAATGAAGAAGCAAAAAATAGAATAATCGAACTATCAAAAGAAGAAAATATTTTTGCAGTTTCAACACTTGGAGATATCAACGGATCTGAGGAGATATTGTATAAATTAACTAAATCCCAAAATAAAAATGTTAGATTAAATGCAGCAATTGGTCTTTTGAAAAAAAAGGATATAAGAGCTTTTGAAGTAATCGATAATATAGTAATAAAAAAAGAAGATATTGCATTTGAACCATTTTTTTCAGTTGGAAGAACTATGATGTATTTTAAAATAGTTCCCGGAGCTCTTCATAGAATGAAAGACTCTCAATTTGACCCAACTATTTCACTTCAGATCAGAGAATTTATTTTAAAAGAAGCTTTAGAATTAAACGAAAAAGATTTTTTAGCTTTTGCTGATAAAATTTTATCTTCAAACCAGAATGATATTGTACCATTTTTAATATCTCTTTTAGAAAATAAACCTACAGAAGCTACAATAATTCTATTAAAAAAATATTCTTTATCTAACAATAAATTTATAAAGGATTATACAAACCTTTCTTTATACAGATTAAAAGTTCAGGGTAATTATGAAGAATATATTTCGAATTGGATAAAAAAAGAAAATCATATTGAATTAATACAGCTAAATTTAATGGGGAAAGACAAAGAAGTTACAATTGAAGATATTACAAAAGAAGAAAATACAAGACTATTGATTGATATGTATAGTGCTCTTGCACAAATGCAGGATCGAAAAAGCCTTTCAATTATATTAAATTCCATTTTAAAAACTAATCCAAAAAACAGATATGCTTTAGCAGGATTATTAATTAGAGCTACTGAATAGCATTTAATATAAAATTTCTATATAATCGCTTTTTTTGCATAAGTAATTTTTAATGAAAAGATTTTTTTTTCTTACAATTCTTTTTTTTGCAATTTATTCAAATGATCTAGATACGGAAAAGCATATTTCTAGTTTTAAACAGACTCTTCTAAAAAAAGGTATAAAATTATTAAATAAAACTAAAAATTCTGATGATAAAAATAATGAACTTATTGTGGATTTAAGAAACCCTTCTTACAAAAATGGAATTTTAATCACACATGAAGGAGGGGTAATAAAAGGCTCTGATATTAGAATTCAAGCTAAAACAATACAATATATTAAAAGAATGGAAAACAACATTTTAGTGCATAAAATTGAAGCTGAAGGAGATCTTTTAATACAATATAAAGGTAAAGTATATGTCGGCGATGAACTTGAATATGATTTTATTACAAAGACCGGGATTGTTTACAGCGGTAAAACATATGCCTCACTTTGGTATCTGGGAGGAGATAAAATCAAATTAAACAGCGATGGAACATATTTGGTTGAAAATGTCTTTATTACAACATGTGAAAATGTTGATTCTACATGGGATCTGCATGCCGGAAGAGTAGAAGTTTTAAAAAAAGATCTTTTACAAGCAAAGTCAGTAAAATTCAGGTTTTTCAATCTTCCGACTCTTTGGCTTCCCTCATTTAAAGTTAATTTAAAAAGGTTTATTTCTTCTCCCTCAGTTAGATATAACGTAAATTGGGATAAATCATCAGGACCTAGAGGTACTTTAAGATATAGGTTATATTCATGGAAAGATTTTGCTCTTTGGGGAAGACTCGAATACAGACTTAGAATCGGCTGGGGCGGAGCAGTTGAAACAGAATATCATCCAGAAAATTCATCTACAATTTTAGATACTAAAAACTATCTTGCAACAGACATTATAGAAAAAGATCTTCACAGAAAAAGAAGATATAGAATTCAAGGAAAATATTTTTCAAAAAGCCCATCTAATAAAACTACAGCACTTCTAACATGGGATAAATTTTCAGATATTAATATGCCCTCAGATTTTAAAAGTGATGATTTTGAGATATCAACTCAAAAAAAATCCGAATTGAATATCCGTCATGTAGAAAAAAGCATGATAGGTATTTTATATGCGTCTCCTAGAGTTAATGACTTTGATAGTGTTAAACAAAATTTACCTACAGGCTATTTATACATAAAGCCTGTAAACATTCCAAAAGTTGACATAATATCTTACAATTTTTTTAAAGCATCATATTTAAATTTTGTGTATTCAGATAAACTCTCCCCTAGTTTAAATGATTTTGAATCTCAGAGATTTGAAACAAAAAATATTTTTTCAAAAGCTTTTAAAAATAATTTTTTATGTTTGAATCCTTACATAGGTTTCAACGGTATTTTCTATAATAAAAGTCCAAATAAAAGCTCCAAATATCAAGCATTAATGCTATATGGAGGCTCTTTTACTATTGATTTTTACAAAAAATATAATCTTCACAAACATGTTATTGAACCATATGTTTTGTATGAAGGTATTTCAAAACCAAATTCAGCAATTGATACATATTATATTTTTAGTATTGAAGATGGCAAAAACACATTACATCTTTTAAAAACAGGTATAAAAAACAGTATATATTCTTTAAAACATTTAAGAGGCTTCGCTACTTTTGATATCGATCTTTATGCCAATATATTTTTCGATGAAAAATTTACTTTAAAGGCGCTTCCAAAATTATATTTAGATGTTGACTGGAAACTTCCATCAGTGAGTGTTAATTTATATTCTGCTTATAATTTCGCTAATAAAACATTAGATTATTCAAATATTAAATTTGGATGGACTATTAATGAATATGTAGCACTATCTTTAGGATTTAGGTATAGATCTTCATATGATTTTAGAAAAGCAAATCATGAAAATTTTATTTTAGATGTATCTAGAGATATTTTCGAATTAAAACAGTCATCTATCTCTGATAAACGCAACACAATTTTAGGTCATATTTATTTTAGATTAAATCCTTTTTGGACTTGTGAATTTGAATCGCACAGCGGGTGGAACAGAAGAGATGATCCTCCGTATAACGAATATAAAATCATATTAAACACGATGATATCTTCAACATGGCTTGTTAAATTTATTTATCAGCATACAACTACTGATGATAAATTTTCTTGGAAAGTTGAACTTGTAAAGTAATTTTTTCTTAGCTGCCTTACACAGAATAAAAATAAACAAGAATATGTCTATCCCGCATGGAAGCAATTTGTTTTAATTTATCAAGGCCGGTCATTTTAGAAAAAACTTATTTTTAAATACAAAAAAAATTGAAAAAATATCACATTTGAAAATCAAATCTCAAATCTAGAACACCAAAAACCTTTCTAAAACTTCAAAAGTTACTTAAAAAAAGTTTATTTTTACCTAAAATTATAATTTATAAGTTGAAAAGTTGTTTAAATAATTACTTAAAAATTAGCTTACAACGCACTCATATTGGTCTGCAGGCTCTACATTAGCCTCAGCCGCTATCAGGACATTAACAACTTGTTTATTACCATTATGAGCAGCCCATATTAATGCTGTATATCCATCTTGGGCTTCATGATTTACATTAGCCCTTGCAGTAATCAAGACTTTAACAACTTCTGTATGACCATTATTAGCAGCCTCCATTAATGCTGTATCTCCTAATATATTTGCATGATCTAGATCAGCACCTGCCTTTATCAGCTCGTCAACAACTATTGTAGGACCTATTCTAGCAGCCCACATTAATGCTGCTGCATATTGGCCTCCACGATTTATATTAATCCTTGCAGTAATCAAGACTTTAACAACTTCTGAATTACCATTTTTAACAGCTACCATTAATGTAGTGTCTCCAAATAAGTTTGCATTATTACCTCAGCTCCTTGTTCAAGTGCTATTAGAATAGAATTTACATGTCCAACACTTACAGCACGATATAATGCTGAATTGTAATCAACTTGAGTAGGATTCGGCTTTTGAAGGACCTCTGCGAAAATGTTTAGAAATTTCCTTACATCTGCAGCCGCTTGTATTATATCTTCAGCCGCTTTTCTTATATTCTTAGGCATATCCTTAAGATCAATATTCGGTAATTTTGCAGCACATAAATCGGCAAGCGAGGATACTTGAAATGCAGGTTTTGGCGGATGTGCTGTAATTATTTTTATATATTCAAATATATTGTCACAATCAATTTGTGCTACTTTTTCTGCACACAAATCGGCAAGCGAGGGAACATTCTTTTCAGAAGATCCCAGCCGACATTCTGCAATTTGTCTTGTTAATTTGAAGGGATCTAAACATGCAAGAGATGTCATTATTTTCTTTTTTTTTGATTTATTTAAACTAATTATATCATAATTAAAAGTGAACTACAATTATTAAAATAATTTACATAATTAATTATGTTTATTATTAACATATATAGATAATTTGGAGCATTTTGGATAAATTTATTTTTACAAAAAAATAGTATGTATAAAAAA
>MGLU01000023.1 GCA_001796155.1 Chlamydiae bacterium RIFCSPHIGHO2_12_FULL_27_8
AATTTTTTCATTAATATATTTTTTCGGTAAAATATTTTTAGATATTTTAAAAAAGCCCTTA
This sequence comes from Chlamydiae bacterium RIFCSPHIGHO2_12_FULL_27_8, assembly GCA_001796155.1. Lineage (GTDB taxonomy): Bacteria > Chlamydiota > Chlamydiia > Chlamydiales > SM23-39 > O2-12-FULL-27-8. Next base: position 62 of record MGLU01000023.1, read on the forward strand.
TCTTTTAAATATCCATAATCATAAATAAAAATAATATTTTCTAAATCATAACCATCTTTTATAAAAATTTTAGGTTTTATAAGGATTTCATTTTGAGAAGTTACTTTTAAAGATAGCCCTACTTTATCAATTGGGTTTTCCTCAGAAAAAAAACCTTCAATCTGTTCTAGCTTTTCTTTATTACTATCTATAAAAGAACCAATCTCATCCTTTTTTACTTTAATATTTGGGTTTATAACAAATGAAGCTTTTTTTTCTTTTTTTGAATAGAAACCTATGTTTTTCACATAAACCCAATCATCAAAATCTATTATTTCTGCATTTGTAATAGGTAAATTAATTTTTGAATCAAACTCAAGCTCAATATTTTTATTTAAAAAATATGAAAGAGTTGACTTTATAGCTCCAAAATGAATCTGATAATTTTTGATTTTTTGTAGAAATTCTTTATTGTTTGTGATGAAAGAAGAAACCTCTTCTTTTTTAATTATTGTTTTAATATCGGCAAAATATAAATCTTTAATTTCCCAAAATCCCTTATCCTGAATATATGCAAAATTCTTAAAAAGTTTTGAAAAGGGTTTTGAAAAATCATTTTTTTCAAAAATGTAAAGATCAATTATTAAATTTTGGTTTTGATCAAAATAAAGATCATAATGAGCATTTTTAGATTCTTTATAAAAAAAATCGCCTTTAATTTTATTTATAACAATATCCTTATAATTTCTTAAAAAATCATAAATTTCATTTTGCTTAATTTCTTTTTTTAAAAAGAAATTCTCTTCCTGTATAGGATAAAAACCAACATTTTCCAGATAAATATATCTATCTATTTTATGTTCCAAATCTTTAGAAATTTTAAAAATTTCTTTGGTAGACATAAAAAAAGTACTTTTGATTTTATCATAAAAAATATTATCAATTTCAAAATTTTTATAAGGAAAATATGTTAAATTTGAATTAACACTTTTAAGTGCAGGAATAAGGTCTAATAAAAAACTTTCATTTATTGAAGCACTTACTAGTAAATCTTCAAAATGAATTTCTAAAAAATCCGGAAAGATTTTTGTGTTTTTAAAAATTATTTTATATTTTTCTTTTTCTGAAATTATAAAAAGCCATTTAGCAATATCTGAAAATATAGAAACTTCAAATTCTTTATCAAATGGAGCTTTTTTTTCTTTTAATAAAACAAGATCTTCTTTTGAAAAAGCTGAAAATTTAATATTTGATTCATTTATTTCATTAAATGATCCTTTTGAAAAATCATTTATTTTTTTCTTTTTTTCATCGACTGCTTGTAATGAAAAAATATCTTCAAAAAAATAAAAATTATCTTGATTTTTTAAATTTTTAAATTCTGTTCCAATATTTCTACATATATTTTTAAAAAAAATATAAAAAAAAGAATTTCTATATCTTACATGAAGCGGAATATTATCTTTTACACATGAAAGATAAGCCGCTAAAATATGAAAGCAAAATTTTTCTTCTTCTTGCATATCGCAGCTACAGAAAGCATCTAAAATATTTCCATCATCATCGAGTTTTAATATAGGGAAATATTCGTTTTTATCTAAAATTTGAATTTCATAGATATTAGAAAAAAAAACTATCTCTTTTACTTTTTTTTCAGAGATAATTCTTTCAGCTTCATCCTTAAACTTTTCTAAACTCGTTTTTAAATCCATTAAATTAAAATAATTTCTTTACTTTTATTTAACATTTTTCAGGAATTTAAAAAAGTGTTAAAAACACCCTGAAATGCAAAAGAAGGCTTTGAAGATAGTTTTAAAAATTCTTTTTCCCTCTCTACTATGATTATTCCACCTTTAAAATTTAAATCTATTTTTTTTAGATCTTCATTTTGTAAAAATAATTTTTGGGCAGCGGCTAGGGCACCGGTAGAGCAGCAAAGAGTTTCTTTTTCAACTCCTTTTTCATATGTTCTTACATAAAAATTATCATCTATTTTTTCTAAAAAATTTACATTTAAACCATTTTGATGAATTTGTTTTAAATTTCTAATTTCTTTTCCAATTAAATCCAAATTAATTTTTCCGATATTTTTTTGAAAAATCACACCATGAATAACTCCGGAATCAAAAAGATCGAGCATTAAATTAAATTTATCAATAAAAAAATCTTTTATTAAAAGAGTTGGAATTTTAGACAAAAATGAGACTTTATTATTTTTATAAAATGTTTTGTAAAAACTTTTTTTTGTCTCAATATTATAAATTTTTTTTTTCTCAATATGATCATATAAAAATTTTGTAAATGAAAGAAGTGCATTACCGCACATATCAGCTTCATAACCGTCTGAATTAAAAAACTGCATTTTGTAATCAAAATTTTTTGATTCTTTAAGCAGTACTAAGCCATCTGCACCGATAGAAAAATTTCTTGAGCAAAGTTTTTCTATAAAATTGTTATCAAAAGAAATTTTATTATTTCTATCGTCTATTATAATAAAATCATTCCCGTTGGAATGATATTTATAAAATTCAAACATTTAATTCTTTATATGATTTTATAACTTTATCTAATAATCCAAATTTTTTTGCTTCCTCTGCACTCATCCAGTTATCTCTATCGATTGCTTTATTAATAGTTTCAAAATCTTTACCGGTAGCATCAGAATAGATTTGTACAATCATTTCTCTTGTTTTAAGCATCTCTTTAGCTTGTATATCCAAATCAGTAGCCTGACCTCTTATAACCCCTGAAATAAGCGGCTGGTGAATCATTATCCTTGAATTTTCTGTAGCAAATCTTTTTCCTTTTTCTGCGACAAGAAGAAGAAGAGAACCCATAGAAGCTGCAAGTCCCGTACAAAGAGTATATACCGGGCATGAAAGCATTTTGATCTGATCCCAGATTGCAAAGCCTGAATCTACTGAACCACCCGGAGAATTTATAATAAAAAGTATAGGCTTTTTATTATCCAAAGATTCTAAATACCAAAGTTTTCTAATTACATCTTTTGCTGTATTTTGATCTACCTGATCAGATAAAAAAACTCTTCTTTTATTTAAAATTTCTGTTTCAATTTTATCTTCTATTGTTGATTTATCTACCGGCGGCATTTTGTATTCTCCTATTTATATCTTATATATTATAATTTTCTTAAGATTTATTCAATAATAAGCTCCGGATACAATTTAAAATTAGAAAGTAAAATTTTTACTTTATTTTGATTTTCTTTTAAAATTTTTTCTTCCAGATATGCTATGGTTTTTGATGGCTTTTCATTTACGATTTTAGCTTTAGCGTTTTTCAAAACATCAAAAATTATTTTAGCTATCTCTTTCATTTCATTTTCTTTCATGTTTAAAGTTGTAAGAGCCGGGGTTCCTATTCTTATTCCGGAAGTAAACCATGCTCCATTTACATCATTTAGTATTGAATTTCTATTAACAGTAATATTTGCATCTCTTAATACTGCTTCTGCCATTTTTCCGGTTAAATTAAAAGTTTTAAAAACATCTAGCATAACAAGATGGTTTTCTGTTTTATTTGTTAAAACATTCATTTTTAATTTTACAAGTTCTTCAGCTAAAACTTTTGCATTTTTTACAATTTGAGAAGCATAATCCTGAAAACTTTTCCGGTTTGCTTCTTTAAATGCTATAGCTTTTGCAGCCATTACATGAGGAAGCGGTCCTCCCAAAAGTATTGGACACCCCTTATCAATTACTTCTTTGTATTCATCTTTACAAAGAATAATCCCTCCCCTTGGACCTCTAAGTGTTTTATGGGTTGTAGATGTTACAATATCCGCATATTTTACCGGGTCATATTCGCCTGTATAGACTTTCCCTGCAACAAGACCTGCAAAATGAGCCATATCTACCATAAGTACTGCATTAACACCGTCTGCTATTTCCTTCATTTTCGCAAAATTGATTTTGCCGGGATATGCGGAATATCCTGCAAGAAGTATTAATGGTTTTACCTCTTTAGCTTTTTTTTCTATTTCTTTGTAATCCAGAAGATATGTTTTTGGATCTACATCATATGCATATGCTCTCATCATTTTTGATGAGACGTTTAATCTATATCCATGGGTTAGATGTCCGCCTGAACCCAGGGACATGCCTAAAATTTTTTGATTTACTAAAAGAGTCCTAACTTTTTCATATTCTTCTTCCGTAAGTTCCAAAAGAGTTTTTTTATTTAATTTTTCAATTTCCCTATTTTGAATTTTATGCACTAAGATAGACCAGAATGCAACTAAATTTGCATCTGATCCGGAATGAGGCTGAACATAAGCATGCTCTGCATTAAAAAGTGCTTTAGCTTCATTAACTGCAATCTCTTCAATATTATCAATATTATCACAGCCGGCATAAAATCTATGTTTTACAAAACCTTCAGCATATTTGTCTGTTAAAAGATTCCCCATTGCCTGTTGAACATTTAATGAACTATAATTTTCAGAAGCAATTAATTTTAGATTTGATCTTTGATCTTTTAACTCCTGAATAATGCTATCTGAAATATTTTTTGAAACTTTTGAAATACTGTCTATTGCGGACAAAAAAGATATAGCATTTAAATTAAAATCTTCTTTTTTTACTTTTTTAAAATAATTTTCTAAATACATGACTAACCTATTCAATAAAAATCATAGATTAGCATGTATTAATAAATTTAAAAAGAATTAAGTTAGTATTGGTTTTAACATTTCTTTTCCCGGCTTTCCACCTGAAAACGGAGAACCCCCAGGTTCTGATACAATTTATTTATAGGAAATGCATTTTTATAATTAACAACAATTGAAAATAAAAAATATTATATAATAATTATTAGAAAAATAATATTTAATATTTAATTAATAAAATACTAATAAGAAAAATTTAAAAAGATTTTTCTTGAAGATTTAGATATAATGATATTAAAATATGTAACTAAAACTAAAGTATTTCAATTCATTCAGGAGACACGATGCTTAAAGACTTAAATCTAATATTAGAAATCCAAGATTTAGACATGAAAATGTTAAGACTTATGAAAATTAAAAAGGAGAGGTTATCCGAACTTGAGCATATAGCGACACTTAGAAGAGATTTATTGGACCAGAAAGAAGAAAAAGAAGATGAAATTGAAAATTTAGCTAAATCAATTTTTAATAATGAAACTAAAATTGGTGAAATAAAAGAAAAATTAAAAAAACTTGAAGCAAAACAAAGTTCAATTAAAAAAGTTGAAGAATTCAATGCTTTAACTCAAGAGATGAGCTCACTTGAAAGAGAGAGAGTTACGACAGAGCACATTACATCAGATTTGATAGATAAAAAACATACTCAAGAAGAAATTTTGGAAAAAATAAGACAAAGTCTTTTGACATCTGAAGAATCTTCAAAAAAATTGGAAACTGAGATTTTAGGAAATATAAATTTAATAAATTCTGAAGGTAAAGATCTTAAAGAAAAGAGAGATCTTTTGGCGAAAGGAACTGAATCTGATATTTTAAGAATTTATGAAAAACTTCTTAAAAACAAAAAAGATAAAGTTGCTGTGCCTATAGAAGAAAGAACATGTTCAGGCTGCCATATTTCTTTAACAGCACAGCATGAAAACGCAGTTAGAAAAGCAGAAAGACTTGTATTTTGCGAACACTGCTCTAGAATACTTTACTGGCCGGAAGAAAAAGAAGCAGAAACTTTAGATTCTCCAAAAAGAAGAAGAAGAAAAACAATAAACACTTAAGGAAAGGCAGATAGTCGCTTTTTTAAAGAGGAAAGTCCGGACATTACAGGAGAAGATGCCAGAGAAATCCTGGGAGCTGAAAGGCTACGGAAAGTGCAACAGAGACTACAACATGTTTATACATGGGTGAAAAGATTTTATAAATGGTATTTGGAGAAATCCAAAGCGTTGCAAACCCCATCTAATGCAAGAAAATTTGAGATAAGATCTCCTCTTGATATCTCAAGGTGAACGCTTAAAAAACTTAGTGATAAGTTTTTAAGACGAATGACTATCAAATACAGAATCCGGCTTACAGCCTTTCCTATTTTTTAAAAATCAAAACCGAATCTAAATGTAGCACCCTGCATTGTTAGAGGACCGGAAGTTGTATTTGTAACTCTAGCTAACGCTGCATTTGTTCCACCTGTTGATTTAATTATTTCATGGAGATTAAACCATGAACCGAGTTCATATCCCAAAAATAGCTCTAATCTATTATTTACGAAAGATTTTTGATAAGAGAACCCAAACAGGTATTGAATGTTATATGCGACTCTATAATCTTCATAAGTAGCGTCTAAAGTACTTTGTCCATAAAAAGAGGTATTCATTAGAGAATGATTTTTATAATTTCCAATGACAGCTGCAGTTGTTGTTTTTCCTGATAAATAAAAATCTTTTCCCAAAAACCAGTCCAGATCAAACCCGAGTCTTAATCCGCCGGAAAAATATCTCCACATATTTCTAACTTCATTTGTACTTGTAATATAAAAATAGTCTATATCCCAATGATTTTTTAAAAATACACCTTGAAGACCGCCCACAACTCTTAATCTCAAATGGGGATTAGGTATAAAAACCCTGCTAGTCATAAATTCCAAAAGTTGATACTCAAGTTTTACTTTAGATGAAACACTGTCGAGAGCTGCTGTTATATCAGATTGAGGAAATGTACTATTTAAATTGAGTCCATTATCAGGTCTAGCTGTTGATTTTGAATTTTTTATATTTATCCATGTATACTGGATATATGCCTGCCAATAATGTGGTGCATTAAAATACCCGAAAGATGCTCTAAAACCAGGATCAAAAGAGTAATTTTCTACTTCATATTCCCCAAGAGCATATGTAGTACCAACTGGAGGAGTCTCTCTGTTTTTTACTGCATATTCCATACCTGGAGCGGAAGCTCTCCAGTAGAGAAATTCAGCATTAATAAAATTTACTATCTTACATTTTTTAAAAAGGTCAGCATCGTATGAACATGGATCAAAAGGTTTTTCACCGGGACAGTCATATGAATATAAACTCAAAGAGACAAAAGCTAAAAATAATAATTTTTTCATAAATATATCTCCTGCTTATTAAATAAAAGATATTTTAAAAATTGTAAAGAAAAATTAATGTTTTGTATGAAATTTATGAAACACTACATGGATCATAAGCCCTGCAACAAAAGAGTTAAAAAACCCTAAAAATCTTTCAGGCATTTCATAAGATATTTTGTTTCCTATAAAATAACCTACCACAATAAATATAGCTAAAATAAATATAGCCAAAACAGCTTTTATGGGATTTTCTTTATATACTCTGCATACAAAAAGACCGACAGGGGCTTGATGAAGCACAAGCAGCGTTAATACCGGGTAAACCATTTGATCTTTTTGAACTAATAAAAAAGGAATTGCTCCCCCATCAAAAAAGGAATGGCAGACAAAACTTAAGATTATAAGTAAATTTATTGTAAGTTTTGTTAGAGAAAAATATTTCCTAAAATGTTCGGATAAGAGAGGTATTATTGCTCCCGTTAAAAAAATAGGAAGAGAAATCCATCCTATAAGAGAAAACATTTCGGGTAAAATTAAAAAAAATATTAAAAAACATACTGAAACTATTATTATTAAGTCTAAAGTTTTTAAACTTCTTTCCCTGTTTAAAAAAACTAAAAAACCGGCAAATAGAGTCAAAATGCTTAAAATAAGATAGAGCAAAATATTCTCCAAATAGATACTTTTAAAAATATCCTTGATTTAGAGATAAAATTCAATATTTTTCAATTTATCTTTTTAAGACAATAAAAATTATTTTAATATTATAAACTGTCTTTTTTATAACCCTTATATTAAGACGTTTACATATTGATTTATACAACATTTAATTATATTTTTATAATATGATATAATTAATTATTAATAAATTTCTATAGAGAGAAAAATGTCTCGCAATGAACAATGATTATTTTAATTTACTTATTTTAAAATACTTAGTAAT
>MGLU01000024.1:0-411 GCA_001796155.1 Chlamydiae bacterium RIFCSPHIGHO2_12_FULL_27_8
AACCGTGGGTTTTCCCGCTTTCCTGTCATAAAATTTGAAAATAACTTCACAAACAGATAAAATTTGAGCAATAAAAAAAATACCTAATTATGCATGACTCTGTAATTTTAAAAACCGGCAAAGAATGGCCATTTTTACAAAAACATCTTTGGATATTTTCAGGTGCTATTGCAAAATATCCTAAAAATTTTCAGAACGGAAATATTTATCCTGTATGTTCCTCTGATAAAAAATTTATTGGGTATGCATATTTTAATGAAAAAACAAGTTTAGCGGGAAGATTTGTCTCTTTTGAAGAGATCGATCCCATGATAACAATCAAAAATTCAATAAAAAGGGCTATAGATTTAAGAAAAGATATTTTTTCAAGTAAAACCAATGCTTTTAGATTAATAAATGCAGAAGGTGATT
>MGLU01000024.1:423-7896 GCA_001796155.1 Chlamydiae bacterium RIFCSPHIGHO2_12_FULL_27_8
TTATTGTTGATAATTATAACAATTTTTTAGTTCTTCAAAGCAATACTCTTGGAATTGATATTTTAAAAAATTTTATATTAGAATGTCTGGTTGAATTTTTACCTGTTAAGGGTATTTATGAAAAATCTTTATCCCATTCAAGAATTGAAGAAGGGTTAAAACATTTTGAAGGACAAATTTATAAAGAAAGAACAGAAGAAACAATAATTGAAGAAAACAATCATAAATTTGTTGTTTCATGGGAAACAGGACAAAAGACAGGATTTTTTTTAGATCAAAGAGAAAATAGGTTTTTAGTTGAAGAGCTCTCAATAAACAAAAATGTTTTAAACTGTTTTTGTTATACAGGAGGTTTTTCAATTTATGCGATGAAAGGAAAAGCTAAAAATGTTGTCTCTATTGACTATTCTGATAAAGCTTTAAAAGTTTTAAGAAAAAATTTTGAAATTAATAATATTGAATATGAAGAAAAAAATATTCTATGTGAAGATGCATTTAATTATTTAACTCATAATGAACTGAATTTTGATCTTATCATATTGGATCCTCCTTCATTTGTTAAAAAGAGAAAAGATCTACAGTCAGCTGCAAAAGCTTATTATCAAATGCATTATCTTACATTTAAAAATTTAACAAAGAGAGCATACGTTTTAACATGCAGCTGTTCATATTATTTTAATGATGAAGAATTAAAAAAAGTTATTTTCAAAGCTGCATTAGATACTAAAAAAAATGTAAAAATTTTACAAAAAAGGTTAAATTCCTTTGATCACCCTATAAATTTATTTCATCCTGAAAGTTCATATTTGAAAAGTTATTTATTAGAAGTATATTAATTATATTTTCATATTTAAAAGATCTGATATTTTATAAAAAAGTTCTAGCCATATAACAGCAGCATTAGATTGATCTTTAATTTGTTCCATTTCTTTTTTATTTTCTTTCAAAATTTTAAAAAACTGATTTTGTGAATACCACAGGTTCATATTAATTTTTAATTTTACTAAAAATATTTTTAAAAAAGAATAAATTTTTTCCATGATATGGATATTTACCGGGGATTTTTCAAAACTATCCATGAATTCTCTTAATTTTTTTTCTGCTTCATATCTAATATGCGGGGTATCAAAACTAATGTTCCAAAACTCTTTCTGTTTTAAAAACTTTTTAATTTTTTCTTCAGAAAAATTATTATTTTGAAAAAATTCATAAATTTTATAAAAAAAGTATAAATCTATTGATCTCTTTAATAGATCCGGAATAAGCATATCATGGGATTTAAACTCTAAGATCATCTTCATTTCTTTTCCTAAATTATCTTTCATAATCAATTCAAAATTTTTTAAAAATCTTTTAAGAAGGATTTTAAAAATTTTGTTTCTTTCATCTATGAAAAGATCCCAAAAAGAATAAATTTGCTTATTTTTTTTATCTTTGTAGAAACTCTCTTTAATCGTTTCGAAATTTTTTGCTTCAAAATTTTTAGCAATATTATTTTTAAAACTTAAAAATAGAGATTCATTTTCAATTTTTTCAAGATATGAATATGTTTCGAAAGGTTCTAAAAATATAGAAATAAAATAAAGGTCTATTTTTTCATAGGTAACTAAAGATAGAATAGATATTTTTCCATAAATAAAAATATTTGATCCTATATTTTTTTTTAAAATATTATCCAAAATTATTTCATAACATAAAAGTTTAGATATTTTTTCAAAATTCTCGAAAAGCAGTGCTGCAGCAAAATGGGCTCCGACATGTTCTAAACTAACTAAAGAAGGATTTACAAATTTTTCAAAAACATCTTTTCCGGATTCAATATAGCTTTCATTACTTTTTGCTTTTTTTAAAAGAGAGAGAAATTGATTTTCTAATTTTTTATCTTTAAAAAGCTCTAATGCTCTTTTTGCATAGCGTAAAATCTGCACAGTTTCGATTCCGGAAATATCATCAAAGAACCAGCCGCAGCTAGTATACATAAGCATTGCATGCCTTTGTATTTCCAACTGAGTTAAAATTTTGATTCTTTCATTTTCGGTAGGATTTCTGTTTAAGAATTTTTTTAAAAAACTATCTACATTTTGTTTAGTTCTGTCTAAAATAATAGAGATATATTCATTTCTGATTTTCCAAGGATCTATATTTAATTGATTCATGGACTCAATATATTTTTTTAAAAATTCATCTCTTAAAAAATCCAAACTTTCTCTTAAATATTTTCTCCACTTTTGATTGCCGTTTTGATAAGTGCCGCTTTTGCAGGAGCAATCCTCTTTCCATCTTCCTATACCGTGTGCACAGCTCCAGGAACTATTTTCATTAATTTTAGCTTCATACAAGACATTTTTATCATCGAGATATTTTGAATAGGATGAAATTTCAACATTTTGATTTTCTAAAAATTTAAAGCAGGATGCCAGTGCCATTTCTCCAAACAATTTATGATGACCGAAAGTTTCGCCGTCGGTAGCCAAACTTTCCATTTGAAAATTTTGATTATTTTCAAATTTTTCCAACATGGCTTTTGCAAGATTAATTCCATTGGTCATTAAATCTTTAAATGAAATTCTAAAAGAAATATCACCATCGTATACAAAAACTAAAATTGACTTGCCTGAAGGAAGTTTTAAAAGAAAAGGGCTATCCAGATAAAACTTATCTCTTGGAGCTTCAAAATTATTTGATCCGATTTTTTTAACTTCTTTGATCTGGTGTTGAGCTAATATTGTGAATTTTATTTTTTGATGAGCTAAAGCTTCTAAAGTTTCAATATCTACAGCTGTTTCAGGCAGCCACATTCCAATAGGTGCTCTTTTAAAATGAAATTTAAAATCTTCAATTGCCCAAATTACCTGAGTTTTTTTATCTTCTTCATTAGCAAGCGGCATTATCATATGATTGTAGCATTGTGCTATAGCAGAAGGATTTTTTTCTCTAACACTTTTTTCATCTGAAAAAATTATTGCATCGTAAGCATCTTTTTCAAACTTTCTCATCCATGAAAGAAGAGTAGGTCCAAAATTAAAACTCATCTTTGAATAGTTATTAAAAATTTCAATAATTTTATTTTCATTATTTACAATTCTTGCAGCATAATTTGGAAGATAGCATTCTATTGTAATTCTTTCATTCCAGTCATGATAAGGGTAGGCTGATTTTTGCATTTCAATATATTCAAGCCACGGATTTTCTCTTGGAGGCTGATAAAAATGTCCGTGAACACAAATAGTTTTTTTCAATTACTGACTCCTTTCAAAAATAACCATTCCTAGCGGTGGCAATATAATCTCTATAGAATATGGTCTATTATGAAAGGGAATTTTTTCAGAATGTTTTATATTTGAATTTACTAAATTGCTTCCTTTAAAATGTTCTCTATCGCTATTTATTAACTCTCTCCAAGCACCTTCATGGGGGACACCTATTCTATAGCTTTTTCTTTCAGTAGGTGTAAAATTGCATACAACTAATAAAGGAGAATTTTTTTTATATCCTTTTCGAAGATAGGAGATAATACTTTTTTCATAATCTCCAAAATCGATCCATTCAAAACCATCATATGAAAAATCAATTTCATGAAGCTGTGGATATTTTCTATAAATAAAATTCAATTCTTTAACCCATCTTTTTAAACCTATTTGAAAAGAATTTTCCAAAATATTCCAATTTAAAAATTCTTCATGATTCCATTCATTTTGCTCACCGAATTCCATACCCATAAATAGTAGTTTTTTTCCGGGATGTGTATATTTATATCCGAAGAGAAGTCTTAAATTTGCAAATTTCTGCCATTCATCACCCGGCATTTTATTTAAAAGGGATCCTTTTCCGTGAACAACCTCATCATGAGATAAAGAAAGTAAAAAGTTTTCATGGTAAGCATAGATCATGGAAAAAGTTAATTCTTCGTGATGATATTTTCGATGTATTGGATCTCTATTCAAATATCTAAGAATATCATGCATCCAGCCCATATTCCATTTATAATCGAAGCCAAGTCCTCCTATGCCGGTAGGTTTTGTTACCATAGGCCATGCTGTTGATTCTTCTGCAATAGTAATAACATTTGGATATTTTTTATGAATTGTATCATTAAAAATTCTTATAAAATTTATAGCTTCCAAATTTTCTTTTCCACCGTATACATTTGGGATCCATTCTCCATCTTTTCTTGAATAATCAAGATATAGCATTGAAGCGACTGCATCCATTCTTATTCCGTCAATATGATATTTATCGATCCAGAACATTGCGCTGCTGACTAAAAAATTAATTATTTCATTTCTGCCGTAGTTAAAAATCAAACTGTTCCAATCGGGATGAAAGCCTTTTTTTGGGTCTTGATGTTCATAAAGTGCACTTCCATCAAATAGAGCTAGCCCATGTTCATCATTTGGAAAATGAGCTGCGACCCAATCTAGTATAACACCTATATCGTGCTGATGAAGATAATCTACAAAATACATAAAATCCTGAGGAGAACCATATCTGCTTGTAGGTGCAAAATATCCAAGACTTTGATAACCCCAAGAACCGTAAAAAGGGTGTTCCATTATAGGAAGCAGTTCTACATGTGTAAATTCCATATCTTTAATATGGTCGACAAGTTCATGGGCAAGTTCTCTATAATTCATTCTAGAATTATTTTTACTCTTCCAGCATCCCAAATGCAGTTCATAAATAGAAATTGGAGAATTATGATTATTTTTATCTTTTTGTTTTTTTAAAAATTTTTGGTCTTTCCAATTAAAATTGAGATCCCAGACTATTGATGCAGTCTTTGGAGCTTCTTCATAAAAAAAAGCAACAGGATCCGTTTTATAAACACTATGATTATCAATTTTTGAAACTATATGATATTTATAAATTTCAGATTTATTTAAATTTGGAATAAATCCTTCCCAAATACCGCTGCTGTCCCATCTTATAGAAAGGTCATGGGCATCAATATTCCAGTTATTAAAATCCCCTATTACACTGACTTTTTTTGCATTTGGAGCCCAAAGAGCAAAATATACGCCATTTTTATCATTATATTTGATAATATGAGCACCTAGTTTATCAAAAATATTGAAATGTCTTCCTTCTTTAAATAGATATATATCCATTTCAGAAAACAGTGAATATCCAAAGTGAACCGGTTTTGCCATATAAATTTTCTTATCTTAAACTTATATTTATGAAAGAAAACAATTTTTGTCAAAATTAAAATAATTTCTTTTAAAACTAAATTAAATAAAACACAATAAATAAAAACATTAATCACTTCATATAAAGAAATTAAAATAAACAATATTTAATCTTGCATTTTTTTTAATATAATATATAAAGAAGAAAAAGGGAGGAAACAATGAAACTTTCGGTAAAATCATTTTCATTATCTTTTGGTATTGCATTTGGAATATATATGCTGTTTTTAGGATGGGTTTCAGCATTTGGCTGGGGCATTAGAGATGTAACGATCATATCTAACTTATATATTGGATACGGACCTACATTTATCGGTGGTATTATTGGTGCGATATGGGGATTTGTTGATGGAGCAATATGCGGATATTTGATTTCAACATTTTACAATTACTTTTTTAAAAAGTTTAAAAAATAATTTTAAAGCCATCTAAAAGGTGGCTTTTTTAAAAAAGCCTTTATTTCTTTATTGAAACAATTTAATTTTAATAAAAAGGAGTCCTTTTTATGGCAAAATTATATTTTCGATATGGAACAATGGGCTCTGCTAAAACTTTAAATCTTTTAGCAGTGGCACATAATTATAGAAGACAGGGTAAAAAAGTATCTTTAATAAAACCGGATTTTGATACAAGATTTGGAAAAGATATAATAAAATCTAGAGCAGGTCTTGAAAAAGAAGCTGATTTTCTAGTAAAACATGATACTATTTTAAAAACTGAAGATTTTAAAGATGTATCATGTATTTTAGTGGATGAAGCACAATTTTTATCAAAAAATTTAATAGAGCAGCTTAGAAAAATTACTATTTTACTAGATGTTCCCGTCATATGTTATGGGCTTAGAACTGACTTTAAATCTTTTCTTTTTGAAGGAGCTAAAAGACTTTTTGAGCTTTCAGATTCTATTGAAGAGCTAAAATGTACATGTAATTTCTGCAACAAAAAATCTACAATGAATTTAAAACATATTGATGGACGAGCAGTTGAAGAAGGAGAATCCATACAACTGGGAGCAGAAGAGTTGTATTTTCCTGCTTGCTATAGCTGTTATAAGCAGCAGATTGAAGAAGGCAAGAAAAGTTTTAAGACAAGCGTACACGATTAAGTTCTAAAAACTTTTCTTTCCAATAAAAATTATCTAAAAGTCCTTTATAATCTTTTTTTGTTAAAAAAAAAGAGATGTAAAGGGCTTCTATTGAAGCGAGTCCCCTTTCTTCATCTATACAACCGGTCTGTACTCTTGGGTAAGCTGTAACAAAATTTTTAGGCAAAGATCTAGTTTGGATATTTTGAGATATAGTTTTTAAAATTTTATCTAAATATCTCCATGTAGAATCAATTAAAAATATTTTTTTATTACTATCTTCTACGGAGAGTTCCTTTTCACCATCGACTTTTAGAAGAAGATAATCTGAAAGATCGGGAAGAGTGTCTTTAGGATAGGTTAAAAAAATAAATCTACTATCTTTTTCCAAACCTTTTAAAGAACATTTTTTTAAATTTTCTTTTTTATGTCTTAATATAAGGGCTTTATTCATAAGGGACAATTTTTTAAATAAAACATATCATAAAGAGATTTAAATACATAAGACAAATCAATTTTAAAACAGGGCTACCTCATTTAAATAAATCTTTTAAAAAGCTCCTAAATATGTGAATCTTAATGACATTGTAATTATTTTAAGGAGAAAACAATGTCAGATGTTGAAATTGGTTTTTTAGATTTTTTTCAAGATTTAGAAGATCCAAGAATAGATCGAAAAAAGTTATACTCAATTGAAGAAATTTTGCTAACCACTCTTTGTGCAGTAATAGCTGAAGCAGAAGGATGGCAGGATGTGAAGAGAGATATTGTCAAATGTTGTATTCCAAGTCTATTAGTTCATCCTTAAAATTTTCATAATTTATGCTACATTTTCAGTAGATTCTATACCATCTACATATTTTGTTCCTTTAATAACTTTTTCTAATAATTCATAACCTTTTATTTTCATCCATCTTTTTTGAGCTGTTATTGCTAGTTTGTAAAGTGATAGAGTAAAAAAGGCCGGTTAGAATGTTTTTAATACTCTTGAGCCACCCCCCAACAGCAACACGTACAGCAAGAGCCCAATGCAGCAAAAAATATTAAACCAAAAACAGCAGCCTGGATTGGAGTGTTATTATTGGCTTTTTGTATTGATTCATCTTCATAACCCAATTTGAACCCGAAACCCCCGCCAATTACTGCTCCAAGAGCTAATAATATATATAAGCTTGCATATGAGGTTTTTTGGACAGTTTT
>MGLU01000024.1:7936-8046 GCA_001796155.1 Chlamydiae bacterium RIFCSPHIGHO2_12_FULL_27_8
TTTTTCTCTAAACTCTTCTTCTACTAAATTTATTGTAACTGGTATTTTAAGCTCAAAACAATTATGAGCAACAACTCGTATAACTCCTATAAGATCTAAAATTTTTCTAT
>MGLU01000025.1:0-1399 GCA_001796155.1 Chlamydiae bacterium RIFCSPHIGHO2_12_FULL_27_8
CTACCGTTTACGGTGGAGTCCCATATCCAAAACAGAGAAAAGAGCTTTCAAGACATGTGGAAATTTTAGTTGCTACTCCCGGAAGACTTATGGACCATATGGAAAGAGGCAGAATCAACTTTTCAAGACTTGAAATCTTAATTTTAGATGAAGCTGACAGAATGCTTGATATGGGATTTGTAGAAGATGTTAGAATGATAGCTTCAAAAACACCTCAAACAAGACAGACTCTATTATTTTCCGCTACTTTAAAAAGCAGTGTAGCTAAACTTGTAAACGATCTTTTAAAAAGCCCTGAACAAGTAACAATCATACCTGATCCTAAAAACATTGAGCAGCTTGCTTACAAAGTAGACGGTCTCGATCATAAACATAAAATTTTAAATAATTTATTAAAAACTCTTCCGATAACACAATCAATTATTTTTACATCTACAAAATCATATGCGGATGAGCTTACAGATAAATTAAATTTTGATGGACACAACTCTTTAGCACTTCACGGAGATATCAGCCAAGCTAGAAGAGAAAAAACAATTAATCATTTCAGAAATGGCAAAGTAAAATATCTTATTGCAACAGACGTTGCAGCTAGAGGAATTGATATTAAAGATATTTCTCATATTTTTAACTTTGATCTTCCAAATAACCCTGAAGATTATATTCATAGAATAGGAAGAACCGGAAGAATTGGAAGTACAGGATTTGCAATATCCTTTGTTTCTAAAAAAGATTCTTCAATATTTCAAGATATTGAAAAATATTTGAAAAAATCAATAAAAATTGAAAGTATTCCGGGCCTAGAAGCTAAATTTCAAAATTCTTCAACCAACAAAAACTTTTCTAATGCAAAAAAATTCTCTAACAATAGAAGATTTTCAAGCAATAAAAGATTTTCTGACTCGAAGGAAGGCTTCTTTTCAAAGAATAAGAACAAAGGTTCATTTAGATCCAAACATTAACATTTCAGGCTTAAATATTAATAATATACCAATTATTAATAGAACTAAGCCTCCTATGATATGTGAAAATCTAGAATATTTTGTTGTTACACTTAAAAGACGAAGAGAAAAAATAGCCACAAAAAATATTAGTAGGTCATCTAACATAAATACAAATATATACAGCAGTATATACATATAATATTTTATAAATGATACCTTGGAAAGGGTCAGTATCTGCAGATATACTATAGGTATTCCTGCAGAGCACACAAGTTCGATTAAATTTACAAAAAAGGCCAGAAGTATAATACCAAATGCAGCAAGGTATATTTTTTTTTGGGAAGTAAAATATTGTAATTTCTCAAAAACCTTTTTTTTACTTTTTTCAGATGTAACAGTGCAGACACCCTCTTTATTTTTAAAAAATTCTTTAATATAAAAAAGGCCTCCAATAA
>MGLU01000025.1:1541-16283 GCA_001796155.1 Chlamydiae bacterium RIFCSPHIGHO2_12_FULL_27_8
AATTACCGTAATAATAGGTAAAGATAAATTTTTTAAAGATATGTTGCCAAAAAAAGGTATATCTATTTCTTCTATAGTAACTTGTTTTATCAGTTCAATTGAATTCAGACTTTTTTTTTAGAAATTATGCCTTGAACAACATCATTATGTTGTTTTTCAAATCCTTCTAAAATTACATTTTCAATCGCTTTTCCGGTTGTATTATCACTATGAAAACCAATAAAATATTTATCATTGATGATTGTAATAGGAAGTGAAGATATTTTCATTTCCATTTTGGAGCCGATCTCTTTTAGAAGCTCCTTATTCTCTTTATTTCTCGATATTTCATAAGAATTGATTTTTACATTAGAATATTTTTTCTCTATTTTTTGTAAAAAATCTTCTTCTTTTTTACAATGAGGACAACCATTGCCCCAAAAAAAATATATATTCACTTCATTGAGTGAAAATAAACTAAAAATTGAAAAAAATGGAATCAAAATAAGAAATTTTTTCACAAAAATACCTTTTATATTTTTAATATCACTTTATTGAAAAATATAAAAGGATAAAAAGAAAAACCCTATATATGAATATAGGGCGTTAAATTAAAAACGTCTTTGTTGTCTTTTATTAGCGTTATTACCATTACCAAATGGTCTTTTTTCTTCTCTTTGTCTTGCTTCGTTTACTACTGCTGTTCTACCACCAATTTCTTTACCATTTAGTTCTTCGATTGCTTTTTCGCCTTCTTCTTTTGAAGACATTTCAACAAATCCAAAACCTCTTGATTTATGTGTATCTCTATCAGTTATAATTTTTGCACTTACAACTTCTCCAAATGGTGAAAATACTTCCATAAGTTGTTGTTCTGTTAATGCATGAGGCAAGTTACCTACATAAAGTTTCATATAATATTTCTCCTATATATATTTTTATAAGTTTTTTATGTAGTAACTACTTAAAATTTAGAAGTTAAGTACAAATAAAAACCTAGTTATTTTTAGCTTTTCAGCTATGTTAATTGAAATTTAAGCATTTCAATAAAGATAATTATAGCTATGAGGTATATTTAAATAAATAGAAAAAAAAAGAAGTTGGTATTCATCGCAATTCGTTAGAATGTTTTTTTGACATAAAAATAACTTTAAAAAGTTATAACCAGGATTTTACTAAAAAATATAGTAAATATTTATTGAAAAATCTGATTGGATACACTGTTAAAACATCTTTTTCACCCAATTTTTTAAAATCTTCAATGATCTTGTTATCTTTAAAAATTTTTAAAATTTTATTGTAGGTATCTTTACTCCATCTTGTAAAATGATCGCTATTTTCAAGTTCAATCAAAAAATTTTTATGTTTTGTTTTTTCATAAAGCTCTCTAGTAAAATTTTTTCCTTTAAATGAAACCATCTGATCAAGAGATTTTTTATCAGGAGTTAAAAAAATAACTTTACCTTTAATTTTTTTGATTTTTTCATCTGATTCAAGATCAAAATGATCCTTAATAACAGCTTTTACTATCCTCATCTTTGCCATCAAAGAAAATGACCTTGTCATTTCATAGGGATTAGCATATCCCCTGTCGCATATCAAGTGAATGTTAGCATCATTCATATCTGCTACAGCAGAAATACTTGGCAAAGTACTTTGACAATAGCTTTTCACAACAATTTGTGACTCCGGTTTTTCTTCTCTTACTTTTTTTAAAACAATTGATAGATCAGCTGCAAATGTTTTTGTAGTAAGCTGTTTAGGGTTACTGTGATTAAATAAAACAATATCAAATCCATTTTCAACAAAAACATCCCAATGTTTCGGTTTATGATCTTGATATGTGGTATTTAAAGCAATAATCATAACTCTATTAACTCTATTAGCAACTTCTTTTTTTGAAGAAACATTAATAGCATTCAGATCATTTTCACATTCTAAGTTTCTGATATTGTTTGGGAGATGATTTTGATCTGTGGTATTTAAAGCAATAATCATATCTCTATTAACTCTATTAGCATCTTCTTTTTTTGAAGAAACATAAATAGCATCCAGATCATTTTCACATTCTAACTTTCTGATATTGTAATGAGCTAACTTTTTATTAAATTTCTCTAACTCCTTTCCTGAAATGAAATTGTAACCTGGATAGAGAACAGTAGTTAGAAATTTTTTAAATATATTATAAATTATTTGATATGTTTTATTTGAAACTTTTTGATAAAACCATAAATTATTATTATTATCTATTTTTGTAATAACAGTCATATTAGATCTCATTTTGTTAATTGCAGACAGTATACCAAAAACAAACAAATTTAACCACTTTTTTTTATAAGTATTATTAAAAATGATTTTCTGTTAAATTTCTTCAGATTATAGTATGTATTTAGTCAAAACATTATAAATTTTAATTTAGAAAAAATGAAACAAGAATTTTTAGAAAAAACTTTAAAAACCGATTATAAATATGGCTTTTTTACAGATATAGAATCTGAAAAAGCTCCAAAAGGATTAAATGAAGATATTATTAAATTAATTTCTTTAAAAAAAAATGAACCTTCTTGGATGCTTTTGTACCGGTTAAAAGCCTATGAGCATTTTAAAACTTTAAAAGAACCCTCTTGGCAGTATGTCAAATATGATAAAATCGATTATCAAAATATACATTACTACTCTGCCCCTAAAAAAAATAGTTTAACAAGTTTAGATCAAATAGATAAAAAAATTTTAGATACATATGAAAAGTTAGGTATTCCTTTAAACGAACAAAAAAAACTGGCAAATGTTGCAGTAGATGCCGTTTTTGATAGTGTATCTGTTGCTACAACATATAAAGAAAAATTAATAAAACAGGGTATAATTTTTTGTTCAATGTCAGAAGCATTACAAAAATATCCTGATCTTGTAAAAAAATATTTAGGATCTGCAGTAAGTTATAAAGACAATTTTTTTGCATGTCTTAATGCCTGTGTATTCACAGACGGATCATTTGTATTTATTCCTGAAAATGTAAAATGTCCTATGGACCTTTCTACATATTTTAGAATTAATGAAGCTAATACAGGACAATTTGAAAGAACCCTTATCATAGCTTCAAAAAATTCAAAGGTTAGTTACCTGGAAGGATGTACAGCTCCTAAAAGAGATGAAAACCAGCTGCATGCTGCCGTCGTTGAGTTAATAGCTTTAGAAAACTCCGAAATAAAATATTCAACTGTTCAAAACTGGTACCCCGGGGATGAAAATGGAAAAGGCGGTATTTATAATTTTGTTACAAAAAGAGGCAAATGTTTAGGTGATTTTTCTAAAATTTCATGGACACAGGTAGAAACCGGTTCCTCAATTACATGGAAATACCCAAGCTGCTTTTTAATAGGCGATAATTCAGTCGGTGAATTTTATTCAATTGCCATAACTAATAATTTTCAACAGGCAGATACCGGATCTAAAATGCTCCATCTTGGCAAAAATACAAAAAGCACTATCATTTCAAAAGGTATTTCATTGAATAATGGTAAAAACACTTATAGAGGTTTAGTAGATATTTTTCCAAAAGCTGAAAAATCTAGAAATTTTACTCAATGCGATTCCCTTTTAATCGGAGATAAATCTGAAGCCAATACAATTCCAAATATTATTACAAAAAATGACAGTTCTATCGTAGAACATGAAGCAACAACTTCAAAAATTAGTGAAGATCAGCTCTACTTTGCAATGCAGAGAGGTTTGTCAAACGAAGATGCTATTTCTATGATTGTAAATGGTTTTTGTAAAAAAGTTTTAAGTCAGTTGCCTTTAGAGTTTGCAGTAGAAGCACAAAAGCTCCTTTCAATAAGCCTGGAAAATAGTGTAGGATAATTATGCTTGAAATAAAAAATTTAAAAGTAAAAGTAAAAAATAATGACATTATTAAAGGAATTGACATTTTTTTAAAAAAAGGTGAAATTCATGTAATAATGGGGCCAAACGGATCCGGCAAAAGCACTCTTTCGAATGTCATTACAGGTAAAAACGGATATGAAATAGAAGGATCAATTTCATATAAAAATGAAGATCTTTTAAAAAAATCAATTGACGAAAGAGCGGTATTAGGTATTTATCAGGCATTTCAATATCCAATTGAAATTCCGGGAGTCAATAGTTTAAATTTCATAAAACAGTCATTGAATGCTATAAGAAAAAGAAAAAATCAAAAACCTTTAGATTCTATTGAATTTAAAAATCTTATAAAAGAAAAACAATTAGAGCTTGGAATTGATGATAGTTTTCTTAAAAGAGATATAAATGTAGGTTTTTCAGGAGGAGAGAAAAAAAAGTTTGATATTTTACATATGTCAATTTTAAATCCTGAATTGATTATTTTAGATGAGATTGATTCCGGTTTGGATATAGATGCTTTAAAAAGCGTAGCCGAAGGAATAAATAAAATTAAAAATGGAAAGACCATTTTAATAATTACTCACTATCAAAGACTGTTGAATTATATTAAGCCTGATATAGTTCATATTATGAAAGATGGTAAAATTGTATTAACAGGCGGAAGAGAAATAGTAAATATTTTAGAAAAAGAAGGTTACAAATCTTTTGAAAAAACAACTCTATGAAAACTTTAGAAAATATAAGCATATTTGATAATTTAGAATGTAAAAATTTTGAAAATTCGATATTAACGAAAAAAAATATTTCAAAATTTTTATATCCTGAATATGAAAATTTAGTTTTTATAAATGGAAAATTTTCAATAAGTTTTTCAAATTTTTCTAAAAATATATCTATAGAAAACAAAGATTTTTTAGAAATAAATGTTTGTAAAAGATTAAATAAAAAAATTCATTTCCTTCATCTGACAACCAATGAAATAAATTCAAATTTATCTAAAATTAAAATTAATATCGAAAAAGATTCTAAAATTGTAATTTTACAACAATTTTTAAATTTTGATGATAATCTAAATATTTTTAAAAATGTTTTTGAAATATTTTTAAACAAAAACTCATCCTTAGACCATTATATATTACAAAATAGCGAAAATAATTTTTTACTCAATTCTTTTAAAATAAATATATTTGAAAACGGTTTATATAATTCATTTTTATCTAATTTTAAAGCTAAAATTTCTAAATTTAATTTCGAGGTAAACTTAAATGAAAAGCTTTCTAAAGCTTTTGTAAATGGTATATACCTCTCAAAAAATCAAAATATTTTAAATCACTATTTTGAAATAAATCATTTAGAATCTTTTACTGAAAGTTCCATTTTTATAAAAGGAATTTTAAAAGATGAGTCTAAAGCTTTTTTTGAAGTTTCTACTTCAATATCAAAAGATATTAAAGAAATTAGTGCTAAACAACTAAATAAAAATATTATTTTGGATACTACTGCAAAGTGTTATTCAAAACCAATTTTATGGATAAGATCATCTGATGTAAAATGCTCTCATGGCTCTACAACAGGATATTTAGACCAAGATGCTATTTTTTTTCTTCAATCTAGAGGTATAGATCTTTTAGAAGCCAAAAAAATAGTCTTAAGTGCTTTTTTAAAAGAAATATATGAAAAAATTGATCTGGATGAAGTGAAAAATTTCATTGATGGCGAGCTATTATGAAATATATAAAAAAAGATTTTCCTATTTTTAAAAATCAAAAAGACCTTATTTTTTTAGATACGGCAGCTAGTGCTCAAAAACCAAGTTGCGTAATTGAAGCTGAAAAAGAATTTTATGAAAAATATTATGCAAACATCCATAGAGGAATATATAAACTCAGTCAAAAAGCTACAAATTTATATGATGAAGCTAGAGAAAAAGTTAGAAATTTTATAAATGCAAAATATTTTGAAGAAATTATTTTTACTAGAAATGCTACCGAGAGCATAAATTTGATTGCATCTTGTCTTGCTAAAGACATTTTTCAAGATGGAGATGAAATTATCATTTCAGCTTTAGAGCATCACGCAAACATTCTTCCATGGCAGCTGATTCAAAAATTTAAAAAAATTAAAATTAAAATAATTTCAATCGATGATGAAGGAAATATTGATTTTCAAAATTTTTTATCACTTTTTTCAAATAGGACAAAACTTGTTTCAATACTTCATGTATCCAATGTTTTAGGTAATATTTTACCTATCGAAAAAATAATTTCCGAAGCTAAAAAAAGAAAGGTTTTAACTTTAATAGACGGCTGCCAGGCAGTTTCAAATTTTAAAGTGGACATGCAAAAACTTGACTGTGATTTTTATGTTTTTTCTTCTCATAAAGTTTATGGTCCTACTGGTCTTGGAATTCTTTATGGAAAAAAAGATCTTTTAGAAAAGCTCTCTCCTTACCAGGGAGGTGGAGATATGATAAAATCTGTAACTTTTGAAAGTTCTACTTATAATGACCTACCTTATAAATTTGAAGCAGGAACACCTGCTTTTGTTCAAGCATACGCATTTTCTAAAGTTTTTGATTATTTAGAAAATATTGGATTTGAAAATATTTTTAATCACTCTCAAAACCTTTTAAAATATTTAGAAAAAAATTTAAAAAATATTTTTAAAGATGATATTAAAATTTTTGGAAGCAATAATAAAGTAGGTATTTGTTCATTTATCATCAAGGATGAGTCTTCTCGTTTAAAAATGATACATCCGCATGATATAGGTACATATTTAGATGAGTTTAACATAGCAATTAGAGTAGGTCATCATTGTGCTGAACCATTAATTAAAAGACTAAATATATCTTCAACCGCTAGAATATCATTTGGAATTTATAATGACATTGAAGATGTTGATAAGTTAATATCAAAATTAAAGGATATAAAAAAATTTTTATAGTATGGAAGAATTTAAAGAGCTTTATCAGGAAATTATTTTAGAGCATAGCAAATGCCCTAGAAATTTTAAGGAAATGGAAAAACCATCTTCCTGTGCTAACGGACATAATTCAATGTGCGGTGATAAACTTATTGTATATTTAAAGCTTGATCCGAATAAAAAAATAATTGATGTTTCGTTTAAAGGTGTTGGCTGTGCTATATGTATTGCATCTGCTTCTCTTATGACTGAAGCTGTTTTAAACAAAAGCTTTTTAGAAACAAAAGCTATTTTTGAAAAATTTCATAATATGCTGACAAAAGACTGCAATTTTGAATGTCTCTCTATTTCTGAAGAAAAACTCTTAGCTCTTTCCGGAGTAAAAAAATATCCTGTTAGAGTAAAATGTGCTACTCTTGCATGGCATACTTTAATAGAAGCTTTAAAAGCACTTTGATATCCCCATGACTGAAGTCAGTAGTATTACGCCGTCGTTGGTCAAATCTTATTTTTTGTAGCAATATTCAAAAATTTAAATCTTATATAAAAACATACTGCATTCATGAGCCCATAAAAATCCATTAACACCCAGACATAGTAAGCTGGTATAGCATTTCTAACTACAATAAAATAAACCGGGATCAATGCAAAAAACCAAGCAGTAAAAGCATTCATAAGCATTATAAACAAAGTATCTCCGGCTGCAGTTAAAAAATACCTCCGGTAATCCATGTTATCCCGTCAAAAATCAAATAAAGCCATAAAAACACACATGTTACTTTAAGTAAAAAAAAGAGTTCATTATAAGCAGCACCATACTCCCCTTTTTTTAGAAAAGCATTTATTATAAAATCTGGATATATAAGCAAAAAAGCCGAAACAACTACAGCTATTAATAAAAGAAGTTTTACAGCTGAAGTCCATACTTTTTTGATTTTTAAAAAATCTTTTGCACCTATCATGTTTGCTGAAATTGTTGAAACACCCTTTTGCAGTCCTGTGACTCCAAAAGCAATTAATCCATAAATATTTTGACCGATAGCCATTGTTGTAATATATTTTTCTCCAAGTGAAGCCATCATGTAGTATATAAGTGCCCATGCAGTTATTTCGATCATATGTCCAAAAGATGTCGGGGCACCTATTCTTAAGCATTTTTTTATCAGTTTGAAATCGAATGAAACATGATTGGTATAATATTTTACTCTATATCTTTTTTTAAAAAAAAATATAAAAAGTATTACAATTTGAACAATTTGAGCAAGACCTGTAGCTATAGCTGCTCCTTTTGTTCCCATCGATGGGATAAAATGTTTTATTCCAAAAATTAATAAAATATCAAAAAGAATATTGGCAAGATTCGCTATTATTGTAATGAAAATTATTATTTTTGTTTTTCCTATACCGACAAAAAAAGAGGTTAAAGCTGTTTGAATTCCAAATGTAAACAAAAAATAGAATAACCATTGAAAATATGGTAGTGCATAATCACTATAATGATATTTTGGTAAAAAATATGGTCCTGAAAATTTTCCAAGCAAAATAAAAAAAGGCAAACAAAAAAGAGAGAAAAAGATCATCTGCCATACGGGAGAAGAGACTTTTTCATATTTTTTTGAACCATTAAACTGACCAATAAAAACTTCTGCAATAGAAACAATTCCTATTAGTCCAAATTGAAAAATTGCACAAAAAAGAGATGCAGTTGTAGCTGCATTCATTGCATCTAAAGAATAGTAAGCTAAAATAAGTCTATCTACAAAAAGCATTAGATAGTTTGAAAAAAAAGAAAGCATTAATGGTATTGAAATTGCAATGAGCTCTTTTAGACTTCCAGAGGGATGTTTAGTAAGCTTTGAATATTCTTTTGTGATTTCTTCTTGAAAAGCCATTTTCACCTAAAACAATAAAATCAAAAAATTTTATTCATTTCAAGATGAATTTAAGAGTTACTAAATATTATCTTCTTCACGCCAGTACAAATCGCCATACGAATATACCAGCTCATGATTTTTTTTAATTCCCCTGCTTCCGGAGGTAAATATTATATATGGCCTTTCTTTATCGTAAAATTCCCATACAATAATATTTGCTTTATGTGAATGGTTCATAAATCTTGTCCAGTTCCCCTGTTTTTTACCATCTATTGAATACTTTTTAAAATCGGGAAAACAAAATGTCGAGTTATTATTCACACCAATTTTTTTATCTAGCTTTAAAATTCCGGTATATTGGTTCAAAATTTTATAAGGTGGAATATTCTCTTTAGCAAATACCCCATATCCCATATATGGACTAATATATTTTATATTAATTTTTTTAAAATTATCTTTATCAATTTTCTGTTTTTTAATTCTTTTTAGAAAATTCTTAAACTGTACCCTTCTAGTTTTGCTGTAATAGTTTTTTTTTGAATTTTTATAGAATTTTGACCAATCTTTTTTAAATGATTTTTCAATATCCTTAGGTATCTCCAAATCGTCTAAATAATTAAATTTTATTTTTAATTTATCAATCTGTTTCATAATTTTATTATTATAATACTTTATTAATTAATTATAAATTAATAAAATAATTTATATTACAATCAACCAAGTTAATAACTTTATTAATAATATTGTAAAACATTTTTTTAATTAATTTTCACTTATTAGATAAGAATATTTATTGAAAATATATGAATATATGATATAATATGTTTCAAATTATTATATTGGAGAACGTTCTATGTCAACTGAATCAACGTTTAAAACAGCCCTTCCATATGGGATTGTGTCCTTATCAGCCGGTGTAATTGGAACTATTATAGCCGTCGGAGCAACATCCACTGCAATTAAAATTGCAGCAATTGCAATAGCCCTTTTTGGAGCATGGTCATTATTGGCTACAATTTTTTGCGGCTTAATTAATTCAGGTAACCCTGAAGGATTCCGTGAAGAATTACCAAAATTTGCCGTTACTTTCATTGCTTCCGGAATAGCAGATATTATAACTGCCGTAGCAAAAGCGTTAATTTTCTCATGGATTCATAGAAGAGAATCCAGGGCATAAATAGTATCTATAAAATAGAAATACTTCTGTTTTTTTAGATAATTTCTAGATATATTTAAATTCATTTTATTTATAAAATTTTACCTTAAAAATAAGGACAAAATATGGGAGTAAGTACATGCTCATTTTTAAAGGAAATGGAAGAAATCTCATTTAACATCGGAAATATTGAAGATTTTAAAGATTATTCTGAGCTAGTTCAAAAAACTAAAATAGTTGCTCAGGAAAAACATTTTCTTAATCCCGAAATATTTCTAAAAATTGAATATAAAAATGATTTAATAAAATATTCTTATCTACCAATTCCGTTTAAAGCTGCTCCTTCAAGAGAGAAAATAGATCCAATTAACATTCTCAGTAAAACCGATTTTGAAACTTTTATAAAAGAACTTCATTATTATAAAAAAATAAATATATTTTTGTTTTAACAAAAAATGTAAAAATAAAAATTATCTTCTTTTAAAGAATTGTACTTCCATTTCATGTTTTTTAGCAGCTTTCAAACTATTAAAAGTCCCTAAATTTCTTCTTTTCTTAGTCTTAGGATTTTTTTTTCTTGAATATAGCCTATATTTTCCGGATTTAAGCTTTCTAATCATTTCTCCCCATATCTTATATTTTTTAAATATCAAAAATGTATTATTAAACAAATAAAAATATTTTAATCTTTGACAAATATTTATAATTACAATTAAAATTACCCCACTTTATAGAGATACTATATTTCAGAGGAAATTATGAAAATAAAACTTAACATTAAAACTTTTAAAGAAAAAAAGTTTTTAACTAATTTATCTACAGTCTCTAATTTTTCAAATATTTTCTTTCATCATCATCATCAAATTTAATTAACCTTTTTTACTTCATTACAGAACATTTATTTTAATAAAGTACAAAAGATCAAATTATTATTTTTTACGATCTTTTTAAATTAAAAAAATTCTCGAAGTAAAAATTTACAAATAACATTTATTAACAAAAAGGATTTTTATTATGAATATCAAATTATTTTTAGTAGTTATAGCAATTTTAGGCGGTTTATGTCTCTGGATTGGAAAAATATCATCAAAAAACATCAAAACAAATGATGATTATTTTTTAATGGGAAGAAAGCTAAGTGTGATTCCATTATGTTTAACATTTTTTGCAACACAGCTTGGTGGCGGCACTCTATTAGGAGCAGCTCAGGAAGCTTATCAAAAAGGATGGATTGTATTATTCTATCCATTAGGTGTGGCTTTAGGTTTTTTCGCACTTGGCATGGGATTTGGTAGCAAATTAAAAAATTTAAATATTTCTACCACAGCAGAAATTTTTGAAAAAATTTATAAATCAAGGATTCAAAGATATATAGCATCAATCTTCTCAATTATATCATTGTTTTTTGTTTTAGTGGCTCAAGGAATCGCTGCAAAAAAGTTTTTTATTTCAATGAATTTTCAATCCCCCCTTATATTTGTTATTTTTTGGACCATTTTGATTCTATACACTGTTATGGGAGGTCTCGAAGCTGTTGTTAATACAGACGTCCTACAGACATTATTTATGATCTTAATTTTAGGATTAACTTTTTTTTCAATTAATTTAGGAAATACTGAAATTGTAAATAATTTTTCCATACAAAATATATTTGTATCAGATGTTCCTTGGATAACATGGCTGTTAATACCTTTTTTATTTATGCTTATAGAACAGGATATGGGACAAAGATGTTTTGCAGCAAAAAATAATAAAATAGTAACTTTTGCAACAATAGGTGCAGGAATACTTCTTTTAATATCTTCATCTATTGCTATATATTTTGGAGTAATGGCAAAGAAATTAGGCCTGACTATAAGTGAAAATTCAAGTATTTTAGTAGAATCTGTAAAACTTTTAACAACACCTACTATAACAACGTTATTTATGTGTGCAATTTTTATGGCAATAATATCTACAGCCGATTCTATTTTATGCTCTATCAGCTCAAATGTATCTTATGATTTTTTAATTTCTAAAAACATATCATCAAAAAAACAGGTAACCATTTCTAAAGCCGTAACCCTATTTTTTGGTCTTGCTTCAATCTCTTTTGTATTTATCTTCAATGATGTGGTAACTATGCTAATGTTTGGATATCAACTAACAATCAATATTTTATTTGTTTCGATTTTTATGGCATTGATTTCCAAAAATCCATCTCGTCTTGGAGCATATATTTCTATGATTGCAGGTGCAATTTCATTTATATTTATTAAATTTATTCGTGTTCCAATTTCAGAAGATATTTTAACAGTTGGATTAAGCTTTTTGGGGTATTTTATAGGTAAAAAAATGGATAAAAAAAGAGTTGCGTTAAATGAAATTGAAGATTAATAAAAAAATAATTTAATGGAAAAGCTATTGCTTTTCCATTTTTTTCAATATAAAATTTACTATAGGTTTGTATGAATGAAAATGCACATAATCAAAATATTTTAAATTTAAAATTTATTATTAATGAATATACAAAATCTAGAGGTGAACCTCAATTCTTAATAATGTTTTCATCCTGTTGCAGGGAATTTATAATGATTTATCAAAAAGATGGCCCAGGTCCTTTAAAAAAATGTTATTTCGATAGAATACATTATCCGGATTTTTTGAAAAATTTAGAAAAATTAAATTGTAGAAAATGCCAATCTCTCATTGGCGAAAAAATGATTTATGTAAAAGAAAATAGGATAGTTTTTCTTAATAAGAATAGTTAATGCTTATTCAAATTATTTACCTTCAAAGCTTTGTAAAATTTAGTTATTTATTATTTTGCTTTTTTTTAGTTCTTTTCTTAATCGAAAAGAATTTACCAAGAAGAAAACTTTAGCAGAATAATTCATTACAATTAAAAAAAGATATAATCCAATATTAATTTCATTATATGATAAATCTATAGACGGTGTTTTAACGATTTGAATAGGAATTAAATTTAAAATTGTTAATAAAATTATTATATTTAATATAGTAGTATTATTCTTCACTAATATAAAAAAATAACTTAAATATGTGTAGACAATAGCATATATTATTGCACCGGTAAAAAAAAATATGCTTATTTTTCTTAGAAAAACAAAAAGAAAGGCTATCAATACGAATACAATATTTTTTAAAATAAAAGAGAGTAACCATTTCTTTTTTTGCTTTATTAACATAAAAAAATCCTTAAATTTAATATTTTCTAAAAATCTGACGAATATCCTACCCCTATAGATCTTTCACCCCAATAAAAGAAAATGTTTCCGACTCTCTTCCAAAATCCAGGAGATGGATTGTCTTGATTATTAAATAATCGTTCTAGATTTCTTAGCTTAATTTGCTCTTGTGAATATTCAAATAATAAGAAATCTTTTTTCTTTGCACAATCACTTTCGTTTTTTTTGCTGTTAAAATCATGATTGAATTATAAAATAACCTATGATATTAGGAAAGCTTAATGAATGTACATTTAGAAAATACATACAAGAGCAGGGAAGGCAATAGACGCTCTCATCCTACGGCTTAAGCCATAGTCTTACCCGCTTTTGTCGTAAAATAACGTATTATTTTCTTTATAAATTTAAAAAAAATTAAAAATTAAAAAAATATGTACGATGCAATAATAATTGGAGCCGGAGCAAGTGGGATATTTGCAGCTATTGAAGCAAAAAGCAAAAAAAACAATCTAAAAATTCTTATATTAGAAAGATCAAATTCCATGCTTTCAAAAGTAAAACTCTCCGGAGGCGGAAGATGCAATATTACAAATGCTACTTTTGATCCGCATGAATTAGCTAAAAACTATCCACGGGGAAGTAAAGAGTTACTTTCAGCTTTTAATAAGTTTCAACCTCGTGATATGATTAAATGGCTTGAAGAAAAAAATGTTAGTTTAAAAATTGATGAAAACAATAAAGTTTTTCCAAAAAGCGATTCCTCTAATACTTTAATAGAATGTTTTTTAAAAGAACTTGAACTGAAAAAAATAGAAATAAGATTTAATCAAAATATTAAAAATATTTTAAAAGATAATGAATTTTTTGAAATTTTATTTGAAAATCAAGAAAGTATTTTTACAAAAAAAGTTGTTTTAGCCACAGGAAGCTCATCTTCAGGTTTAAAATTAGCTCAAAATTTAGGTCACAGTATAGAACCTTTTATTCCATCTTTATTTTCTTTTAAAATTAAAAAAAATGATATTTTAAAATTATCCGGTATTTCATTAAAAAATGTAAAAGTTAGTATAAAAAATACAAAATTTTCCCAAATCGGATCTATTTTAATAACTCATGAAGGATTTAGCGGACCTGCAATCATTAATTTATCTTCATTTGCTGCAAAATACCTTTTTGAAAATAATTATTTGTCTACTTTATTTATTAATTGGCTAAATATCTCTCAGGAGGAAATTTATCAAATTCTCTTAAAAGCAAAAAATGATTATCCAAATAAATTACTTTTAAAAATTAATCCATTTAATTTTCCAAATAATCTGAATCATTATTTTATAAATTCTTATAGCAACATTTTTTCTCATATTATCAAAAATGTTACTAATAAAAATTTATTCAGATTATCAGAAAAATTATCTTCAGATGAATATCAAATTATTTCTAAAAGCCAAAATAAAGGTGAATTTGTTTCATGTGGCGGTGTAAATTTAAAAGAAGTTAACTTTAAAGATATGCAAAGTAAAATTTGTAAAAATTTATATCTAACCGGAGAACTATTAAATATTGATGGCATAACAGGTGGATATAATTTACAAAATGCATGGACTACAGGTTTTATTGCAGGATATTTTTTATAACCTGCATTTTTTTATCATTTTATTGGCAATAAAACCCACTTCTTTAGAAGATGGTGTTGGATTGTTTCCTTCTCTCTTTTAACTTCTGCATAAAGTTTCCTTTT
>MGLU01000026.1:0-6974 GCA_001796155.1 Chlamydiae bacterium RIFCSPHIGHO2_12_FULL_27_8
ATATTGGAAGGGGCATCGGTTGCGATATCAATATCGGCTGAAGGGTGATTTAATAAATGGTCTCTAACCCATCCTCCGGCAAAATAGGCTTTGTAGCCATTTTTATTTAAGGTGTCGACAATATATAGAGCTTCTTTCATAAATTAAGTGAATTATAATTATTTTTTTTGTTATAAATATAATTAAAGGGTAATACAAAAAAAATTATGTCTCAAACAATAAATTTACTTTCTGACAAATTAATTAATAAAATAGCTGCCGGGGAAGTGATAGAAAGTCCTGTGAGTGTAATAAAAGAACTAATAGAAAATTGTTTTGATGCGAAAGCAAAAAGTATTTTTGTTGAGATAAAAAATGGTGGATTTCAAAAGATTTTAGTTGAGGATGACGGAATTGGAATGAGTCAAAAAGATGCGAGTCTTTGTTTTTTAAGACATGCTACATCTAAAATTAAGGATTTTGATGATCTATTTAATATAAACAGTATGGGTTTTAGGGGGGAAGCATTAGCTTCTATTGCTGCAATTTCTAAAATTACTTTAAAAACCTCTCAAAATGATTTGGGCACACTTATTAAAATTGAAGGTGGAAAAACTGTTGAAAACAAAGAGGTTGCTAAAAAAACAGGGACATCTATTGAAGTAAAGGATCTTTTTTATAACGTACCTGTTAGAAAAAAGTTTCAAAAAAGCATTTCAAAAATTAATGCACAGTTGATAAAAACGATGAATTTGCTTGCGCTATCGCATCCTCAAGTTGCTTTTAAGTTTATAATGGATGAAAAAGTCATATTTGAATCTAGTCCTTTTGAAGTAGGCGAAAAAAAGTTATTTGAAAGAAGAGTTTTAGATATTTTAAAAGATGAATTTTTTAAATCATCGATTAAGCTGGAATACAAAGAGAATAATTTTGAGATATATGGGTATATTGGATTGCCTTTAGCTTCTAAAAAAAGCAAAATTTATCAATATCTTTTTATAAACAACAGAATTATTTCAAATTCGATAATATCTAAATACATTAAAGAAGCATATTCAACAAGGATATCAGAAAAGGATTATCCTATTTTTGCTCTTCATTTAAAATTGCCTTCACAATTTTTGGATATAAATGTACATCCTCAAAAAAAGGAAATAAGATTTAAAGAAGAAATATTTTTGAAGGAAGCTATAAAAAAAGCAATAAATGGTTCTTTTGAACATGCCTTTCATAAGGCTGAAAAAAATATAGTTAAGGAAGAATTTTCTTTTGATGAATCTTTTTCGGATGAAGTTATTTTAGAGAAAGAAAATGTATTTAAAAAATTTGAAAAGCAGCAGGTATTTGATAATTTTTTTACAATTGATCAGAGATTTGAAAATGCAATAATTTTAGATAGATATTTAATTATAGAATCAAAATTTATTAATGATATTTTAGACATTGAAGATGTAAGCAAGCTGGTTATTTTTGATTTAAGTTCAATATATTTTACTAAAATATTTGAAAGTTTTAAGGATCACAATGATTTTATAAAGCAAAATCTTCTTGTACCAATAGTTATACAACTTGAAAAAGATCAAATGCAATATGTTGATAAAAATTTACAAATTTTTTCTAAAATTGGAATTGATTTAAGAATCATTTCAAAAAATGAAATATCTATAGATGCTATAATAAATTTTTTAAATAAAAATGATATAAAAGAAATTTTTTTTCTACTTTTAGATGAGATGATTCAATCAAATAGCAATAAATTTTCTGAAATATATAAAAAGAAGTTTTTAGACAAACTTTCGAAATACTGCAAAACAAAAAAATATTTTTCAAAAATAGAAGCATTGTATTTAATTGATCTTTTATTTTCAGAAAAAAATCCTTTAATAGATCCAAAAGGAAGGCAAGTATTTACAATAATTTCTGATGATAATTTAGATAATTTTTTTAAGTAGGTTTAAATGTTTGAAAACAGAATTAATCAAGCTAAAAAGCTGTTAAAAGAATTTTCTGCTGATATGCTTTTTATTAACGATCCTGAATCTATAAAATATTTGACCGGATTGTATTTTAGTTTAGGCAGGCTTTTTATATCTGGAAAGAGTGTAGAGCTTGTAGTGGACGGTAGATATTTCTCAATTGCTAAAAAGCTTAATTTTTTGAACGTAACACTTTTAGAAAAGGATTCTTTTAAAAAATTTATTAAAAAAAACGATATAAAAAAAATTGGTTTTGACTCATCTTTTATTACATATTTAGACTATGAAAATATTAAAAAGTCATTAGAGAAAGAGATTTTAGTTCCGATCAATAATCCTCTTCAAAATTTGAGATTGTATAAAGACAAAAATGAAATTGCACTTATAAAAAAGTCATGTGAAATAAACTGGCAGGGATTTTTACATATTTCGAAGCTTTTGAAAGAAGGAATTAGTGAAATAGAGCTTGCACTTGAATATGAAATATTTGTTAAAAAACACGGAGCTGAAAAGCTATCTTTTGATCCGATAATAGCTTTTGGAAAAAATTCTGCCTTTCCTCATCATAAAACATCGAATACAAAGCTAAAATCAAGTGATAATATTTTAATAGACATAGGAGTGTCATATCAGGGATATGCCTCTGACATGACAAGAGTTGTTTTTTTAAAAGAAAAAAACAAAACCCTAGAAAAGTATTATGAAATAATAAAAGAGGCTTCTTTTAAAGCGATAGAGCTTTGCAGGCCTAATGTAAAACTCAAAGAGCTTGATATTGCGGCGAGAATAATTTTGAAGCAAAATAATATTGAACATTTATTTGTACATTCACTTGGTCATGGAGTTGGATTAAATGTTCATGAATTTCCGAGAATAAAATTTGATAATGAAGATAAGGATGTTCTTTTAAAAGATGGGATGGTTATAACAATAGAACCCGGTTTATATGATGAATCTATTGGGGGGGTGAGATATGAGAATATGATATTGATAACCCAAGATTCTCATGAAGTTTTATATCCATTATCTTTTTAATATTTGAATATTTGTTTCTTTGTCTATACCGACTAAAAAAGAATCAATTTTTTGAGCTCTTTTCGAATAATCAAAAAGGGTTGAGTATTTTTCATTAGAGATGAAAGTAGATATATTTTCAAAATTGACGGGATTGACTAATTGTTCATTTTTTATTTTATAAGCTAAATCTGTTGAGAAAGCACATTTTAAAAGTTCGAAAGAGGCGTCTTTAATGGGTATTTTAAAGTCTTTTTCTTTAATTGTGAAGTAATCCAAAAAAGAGGGAATATTGTATGTTTTGGAGCCTTTAAGCATTTTATAATAAATTTTTTGAAATTTTGAATTATTTAAATCTATTCTATCTAGAGAAGGGGTATTTTTATCATTTAAAATGATTCTATCTAGTAAAAAAAACTCAAAGCCTTCCTGATAAAAATCAGATTCTTTATACAATTCTTTAATAAGTTTTGCAGCTAAGTTGTAATACTCAGCATTTTCCGATTTTTTTTTATCTAAAAGAGGGTATAGATTCATTTTTGCATTTAGAATATTAATATTTCTTGTTTTTGATAATATTTTTTCTTTTTTTTCATTATTTGTTTTTAAATTTTTAAAAATTTCTTTTTCAAAATTATTATTTAGGTTTCTGGAAGCTTTCATAAATCCATTTAAGCTGGAAGAGAAAATTGTTTCATTTTTAGCTTTTAGGTAAAGGTTATTTGTAATGATGGAAAAGATCATTAAAATGGTAAAGATAAATCCTAAAATATTCATTTAATACTCTAAAGTAATACTTTTTTTAGGAACAAAAAAAACAAATTTCTGATCATTTATAAAAATTTCCAGCATAGAAGGAACATCGTTTTTATCTTTTGGCCAAAAACTATAACAAAAAATTCTATTTTTATAATTTTTTATTAAAAAACTTTTTAAGTTATTATCTTCTAAAGAATAAAAGTAAACCTTGAAATTTTTAATATTTTTAAAAAGCACATTTTTTCTTAATTCTTTTTTATCGAAAGAAAGAATGTCTAAAATTAGTTCATTTTTATTATTTACATAAATTTTGCCATTTAGAAAAAAAGAAAAGTTAGGTGAGGGGTCGGATCCATTATCGAATTCAAAATTTAAGGAGATAAATTTATTATTTTTATCAAATTGGCTAAAAAAAATTGGTTTTTCTATATTAATTTGGTTAAAAACGTAAGATAATCTTGAATGCAGAAAAGATTTTTGAAAATTATTTTCTTTAATAATTTTCAAATTATTTTCTAATTTTATTAAATTTGAAAAATGCTTGAATAAGAAAATCAAAATGATTGAAATTAAAAAAATGGATATGACAATTTCTATTAAGCTAAAATAATTTTTTTTCATAAAAAATAGATAAATATCATAGATAAATAATTTTAAAATTACAATGAAATAATGTTGATAAAATGGGTAATTAAGGGTAAAATTAAAATCAAAAAACCATGTCAATTGAATTACAAGCACTTCCTTTTTTAAGTTATGGGTTATATCCTCTTAAAGAAGATGAATTCAGTAAAATCCGGAAAAATCTTTCTTTACTAAGAGAGATCTTTAAAAAACAAAATATTTATAATATTTCTCAAAGAAATGAAATATTTAATCTTATAGATAAAACTTCAAAATTTTTATTTAAAACTGATCATTCATTTTTTAATAGGGTAGTTTATTTAAGGCAGGCTGAAAAGTTTCTTTATTCAGATTTTGAGGTTCTATTAACTGCTGATATTAAATCCAAAAGGCTATTAAAACATTTTAAAGCTAGTGAAATAAAAGAGATAAAAAAATCAGCTATAAATTATACATCTGAATTTGAAGTTTTTAAATATTTTTTAATTAATTCTTCTAATATTTCATTAATTGATCTAAAGAGTAGATTGTATAGTCTATTTGAGAATCATGAAAAATTTTCGAAAGCTATAAATGGAGCGTTCAATCTATTGGATTGAATGTATGGTTGATATCAATGGTACTGTCTTTAATTTCAAACGTACCCTCATTTATCTTTTGTTGAAAAACTGAAAAATTAAATTCTATTTTGGTAGATAGAAGTTTTAATTCTACATTGTCAAGCAGAACTATTGGCAATACTAAAGTTCCTTCAAATTCAAAAGATTTATCTTTTGGGTTATAAGTAAAAGTAATATTGGGTCTATTGGTGCAGTTTCCTAAACAATATTTCTCTTGAGACTTATTAAATATATTTTCATTAAGTGATTCAAGTATGTAGATAGTGATTTTTTGAGTACAAAAACCATATAAAATATCTTTATAATATGGACTAGTGATATTGTGTTTGATGAAAAACTCTTCTAGATGTAGATGATCAAAAGTTTTATCAGAGTCTTTTATTTTTGCTAAAAAATCCATTCTGCCTATATCTAAACGATATTGTTCTTTTGGTGGAATTTGAGTGTGTTTATCTTTAAACTTTATGTAGGAAGGTAATTTTTTTAAAAACAAAGGGTCTAATTCATTTAAAATTGTTCTTTTTCTAAATTTTTCATAATCAGCAATTCTTTTATATGTTTTGCCTTTTAATTCATGTATTTTTACTATAATTTTCTTGTTTTTTAACAATAGTAAAAACATTGTGAAAGAGGATAAAATAGGCAATATTAAAAGTTCGTCTGTAAGTATAGGAGTTAGGCACAAATAAGAATAATTGTGAGCAAAAATTAATGCTAAAGATGCTGTAAAAATGATGCCGGACATTATAATAATTTTTTTATTAGTATTATAATTTTTTTCTAATAATAGTTTTCTTGTTTCAAAGTATTCTAGTGAAGCCTTATTGATTAATGTTTTACGTGTTATAGCCATATAATTATCATAATTTTGATATTATTATATCATAAAAATGAGTTAATTTTAAGGCTGTATAAAATATTTGAATTTAAACGCTTTCTAAGCGTTTTGCGACTTCTGCTTCTTGGATGGGACTTAAACGAGCTTGTATTTGTGCAATTTTTGTGTTTATTTCTGCTAGAGTACTAGGATTAGCAGATGGTCTTATTTTTTCCAGCTGAGTCTCTATAGCTTGTATAGAGGTATTGTAATTATTTAAATTTTCTGAAATATTGGAATCGCGTGATATATCTGTTAAAAGTGCGTTAACGTTCCTTAGTAATAGGTCAGATTGAGATTGTATTGGCTTTTTTTTGATTGGTTTTGTGCTCTTTTTCGAAAGATTTTCAATTATGTCTAATGATTCGTAATTTCTTTCTAACTGCATTTCAATCTGTGGTTTACTTGCTTCTAAGCTATCACTAGATGGAGTCAATGTTATTGAAGTTGTGATTGTGCCTTCAAAGACTGTTCTCTTTTCCTCTTTTTCCTCCTTAGGAGGGACTGTAAATGTAATTTTGCCCACATATTCAATTTGAATGTTTTCTGATTGCTTTGAAATTTTAATTTCATCTAAAACAAAATGTGGAATTAATCCTTCTAAAGGGGATTTTGATATTTTATTGGAAATATGAGTTTGGATCTTTTGATTAATATAATCTTGAAAAACTTCCCATTGAGCATCTGAAAGATGTAATTGTGTTTTTAATGTATTTATAATTTCTTTAATTTCAAGCTGAATTTCTTTTTCTATATCTATAAACGCGTCATCAGGGTGTTTTTCTTTAATTTTTTTTAATTGTGTTAATTTTTTAGTAATCTCACGCGTATTTATTGTAATTTTAGGGGATCTTCTTAAGTCTGTTTCTGTTGTGTTAGGTGCATCTTTTACAGAATTATAGGGCTCAATTGTAAATTTTTCCCTAGATTTGATTTTAAATTTAGAAATGCAATATAAAAATATTCCAAGAATTATAGCTATGCCTATGGTAGCTGTTGATATGATAGGCAATATAATAGGGGAAAATAAAACTACCCCTGTAACTGCACCGGAAGCCAATATAATTGTACTTGCTAAGATTGTAATTCCAATTGCTTTATCTATACTTCTCTGAAGTTTCATAT
>MGLU01000026.1:7018-7780 GCA_001796155.1 Chlamydiae bacterium RIFCSPHIGHO2_12_FULL_27_8
TTTGTCATATATTAATGTTTTATTTTTATTATATCATAATTAAAGATTAATTTAAATTGTTAAGTTATAATGTAAGTTATTTATAATAAGCATGTTATGTTAACGGATATGTGTCAGGTATTTTCATTGATTTCAATGATTTATGGTCTACAAACTTCAAGCATTTCATATTCAATAACTTGCTTTTGAAGAGAGAGCTCTTCAAATTCATATAGGCTATCCAGACTTAAAGCGATATATGCAGTTAGAGTCAAAGATATTATAAAATATGAAAATAAAACATAAGAAAATGGGTTAAGAGGGTTAAAAAAAAGTAAAATAAGGCTTAATGCTAGAGATGAAAACGAAGAAATCAAACTATATTTTAAGCCTTTTTCTAAAGTTATATACCGGCCTATTTTGTTAATAGTTTGTTCAATAACAGAATTTATTTTTTTTAAATAATAATCAGAGCTAGACTCTGTCTCTTTTGTAATTTTTATAGGTGCCTGGTTAAAATAAAATATATCAGGATTTATGCTATTATTGTATAAGCTCATATTTTCCTCGCATGATTATTATAGCAAAAAAAATAATAAATTTATACTTAAGTAATTTATTTATATATATTTAAAATTTTATATTCATACAGACTTTTTAGATAGAAAATTGAACTCATACATATATGGTTTTTTTTGATAGTTTTCACTTAAAAACACTAGAACTGTAATCAATCTAAAAGTTTCCTCTTTTGTAGTGGTTTTTTCTTTATATGAAAGTTTA
>MGLU01000027.1 GCA_001796155.1 Chlamydiae bacterium RIFCSPHIGHO2_12_FULL_27_8
TATATGAAAAACTATCTTTAACAATGAGTTTTCCTTGAGTAATGGTACCGGTTTTATCAATTGCTATTATTGTTGCTGAACCTAATGTTTCAACAGAAGGAAGATATCTGACTATTGTGTTTTTTTTGCTAAGAGCAATAGCTCCAACAACTAAAACAGTAGTTACAACAATAGGCAATCCTTCAGGTATAGCAGATACAAGCTGTGCCAAAAGAATATATAAAAGAGATATCCATGATCTTCCCTGTAAAAAACCTATAGCACCAATAATTATAAAAAATACAAATAAAAAACTGAGATATTTTCTTGAAAAAGATTCAATTGCTTTTGATAAAGGAGTTTTAGGGGATTTTCCTTTTTCTCCGGCTATTGTTGCAAAATATGTATTATTTCCGGTTTTTGTAACAACTCCCGTCCCTCTTCCTTTAACAACTAAAGCTGCACTAAATAAAGTATTTTTATGTTCAAATTCTAATGCTTCATCTTTAATTTTAGCCTTATAATCCTTTATAACAGGGATAGATTCACCCGTTAACACAGACTCATCTACCAACATGCTTTCTGAAGATATAAGCCTTACATCCGATGTAATGACATCCCCTTCCCTAAAAAACACTATATCTCCCGGCACAAGATCCTGTGAATCTATTTCATTCATTTCACTATTTCTCAAAACTTTTGTCTTACTTTTTATTAATTTTTGAAGAGCTTTTATAGAAGACAGAGATTTGATTTCCTGTATGAATCCAATAAGTCCATTGATAATTATTAAAATAATAATAATAAAAAAATCTATATGTCTTTTTGTAAGAAGACTTACTAGAGATGCTAAAAAGAGAACGTAAATAAGAAGGTTGTTAAACTGACGAAAGAAAATCTTAATTTTACTTTCTTCGACTGATTTTAAAGCATTTTTACCATATGTTTTTAATCTTTTTTCAGCTTCTATTGAAGAAAGTCCATTAACATTTGTATTAAAAATTTTAAAAATCTCTTCTATCTCTAAAGTATGAATATTCTGCATATGAGTCCTACCCCCTTTAGTTTGCACAATCAAAAAAAAATGTAAATAAAATTGAAAAATAATTAAATAAATAGTAAGAAGAAAATATAACTTAACCCAATTTGAATAATGCAAAAAAAAATTCTACTATTTTTAGTATTAATACTCTCTTCCTTTACATTAAAGGATTTATTTATAAATAAATCTTATGTATATATTGAAAACACAAACGGTGAAATTTTAAAAAGCTATTGGTATACAAAAAAAAATGATGACAAAATAGTTATTAATGAAGATTCAAAAATTGATAAAACAGAATTAGTTTTTACGAATGACCTTGTTTTAGAAGAATATACATTAAAGTCTCAAAGCAACAACTCTGATTATCATATTAAAAGAGATAAAAATATCTTAACTGCAGAAGGATTATCTAAAGGAAAAACCCTATCTTCAAGAAATAATATAGGAGGAGAAAACTGGATCCAGGAATTTAAGTTTGGTTTAAAAAAATTTATCAACTCAAAAAGCTCAACTTTTAATTTTATAACTTTAAATCCGGATGACTTTTCCGTAAAAAAACTTGTAGCAACTAAAAAAAATATAGAAGATATTAAAATTTCAGATAAAGTTTATCGTACCCAAAAAATAGATATTACTCTTCAAGGTTTTTTTTCTAATTTTTGGAGAGCCGAAGCTTGGTATGATCTAAAAAATTATAATTTAATAAGATATAAAGCAAATATGGGACCCGGCACACCAATAAGCGTCATTTATTTAGAAAGCTTTAATTGACATGTTCCCACGTCTAAAGCCAATGTGATTCCTTGGTCATCACTTCCCAAGTTTCTGTTTATCAGACCGTTACCTTAGAATCTTTACGCTTGTTGCGATCATTGCTTTTTCGGTTTACACAATCTCCACAGACTTTTAACATCCCGAGTGCCCTCGGTTAGATCTTAAAAGATGGAAACATATTAACATGTTTAAAACTTTTAAAACAAGAAAAAAAGATCCTTTCATCCCGCGATTGAAACCGTAAGTTTTCCAGCTTCCAGTCATAACTCTTCAAACTGATCTTTGCCTACCCCGCATTCCGGACAAAGCCAGTCATCGGGCAGATCTTTAAATGCTATATTATTGTTCTCTTTTGGGTCATATATATACCCACATATTTTACATACATATTTATTCATGATTACCTTTTAATGTGTTATTAGTGATTGCCTAATACCCGCTTTTAGCCATGAAAAGCTATCATTTGTTGTAATAATGCAAATTTCTAGGTCTCTGCTTAATACTTCTCTCTTTTGAACTTGAAACTTGTACTTCAACTTCATCTGTATCCATTCCATTAATATCCTGTTTATATACTGCATCGACCTGTTTCATCTCACCTCTTATCGCAATCTTTTTTGGGTCTATAGCTTTTTTTAAGTTATTTTTCATTCTAATTGCAGTTTCACCGATATTTATATCGGTTAAAATTATACTTGCATTAGCTTTTTTATAAATCTTTGTCATTGTTTTTTTAGATATTACCAAAGGAGAAGAAGCTCTATAAACTAAAACATTATTTTTGTTTTTTGATATGTATATTGGGTAAGAACCTTCCTGAAAATCAATATATGAGCTTAAAATATTTGGATTGCTGAAATAATCTAAAAAGTCTCTATCAAAAAAATCATTTTCAAAATTAGTTTCATCTAAAGGTATTTCAACTATTTTAGGAGTATTTAAAAGATCCTGAGGTATGAAATTAGGTAAAATCGCTGCCTGTATATTTGAAGCAAAATCCACTTTAGACGCTTCCCCTGTCAAAATATCTGCCTTTACAGGATTTTGACATAGAGAATAATCAATAACATTCATTGACCCGACACTGTTGCCGCCATCAATTTCACCTGAAAGAAATGCTTGATCATGAAAGACAAAAATATCGCTAAATTGTCCACCCTTTAAATTCTCAATATTTTCAAATTGAATATTTTTTATAGTTCCGGAATTTTCCCCTGTAACATTCCAAACATTATTTTCATCTTTTCCAATCAGTGTATCTAAAGCAGATGAGCCAGTAATATGTGTAATATTTTCTAGCTTTTTCAAATCTATGACCTGAGGAGTTGTATTTAGTGAAAAATCTATAATAGAGTCTCCTCCTCCATCAATTATTCCTGTATTGTATCCCTCATTGGAGAAAGTATATAAAGCATGACTATATGATTTATAATTAGAAATATTTTTAAAATTTACTAAACCTTCTATATATCCGCTATTTATATCATTAGTAATCCAGTTTAAATTTTCTTTTTTTATGAAGAGAGTATTAGATCCTAAACTTCCGTCAATAGTTCCATCCATAGATCCATAATAATTGATAGTAAAATAATCATTTAAATTTCCACCGATAATATTATGGATATTTGAAAAGGTTATACTTTCATTTAATTTACCATAATTTGGGTTTGTTATTTCAAAAGTATTTTCCAGATTATCAGCTATAAGTGTTGATTCATTATTTCCCTTAATATCATTAAAATTTTTATATTTTTTTAAATCAATAACTGCAGGATTATTATATAGTGTAAAATTTAAAATGTTTTGATTTTGTGAATTTGCATCTAATATACCGCTTATTGATGCTGAGCCAAAAAAATTAACTGAGTTATTTAAATTCCCACCGTAAATATTTTGGATGTTTTCAAAGGTTAAAACATTTTCAATATAACCCCTGTTTAATGCTGTAATATTGATAATATTATCCTTATTTGGAGCATATAAAGTGTTTATACTCAAACGTCCATTTAAAACACCATCTAGAGATCCATTTTCCAAAACATAAAAAATATCATTTAACCCACATCCTGTAATATTTTGAAATTTTTCAAAAAGGGTTTCATTGACTGATCCTGCGTTTCTATCAGTAATATACCAGATATTTTCCATCTCGGGAGCTAACATTGTATTCTCAAAATTTGATCCTATAATTTTAGAAATATTAATTTTTGTATGTAAGTCTACTACAACACTCTGATTTAAATTTGAAAAATCTAAA
The DNA here is from genome assembly GCA_001796155.1 of Chlamydiae bacterium RIFCSPHIGHO2_12_FULL_27_8. Taxonomy (GTDB): domain Bacteria; phylum Chlamydiota; class Chlamydiia; order Chlamydiales; family SM23-39; genus O2-12-FULL-27-8. The sequence goes on from MGLU01000027.1 coordinate 4,056, forward strand.
AGACAATAACCTCCGCTTCCATTTATCACACCGGATATAGATGCATTAAAATTAAAATAAAATTCATCCTGTAAATTATTTCCAAACAAATTTTGAATATTTTGAAATTCTGTAATATTTTGAATATTTCCGCTATTTAGTGATAAAATATTCCAAACGTTATTTTTTTCAGGTGCTCTTAATGAATTAATCCCGCCATTTCCATCTATAAACCCTGATAAATGTCCATCACTTAAAATTACAAAATTATCATCATGATATGTTGAACCTTTAATATTTTGGATATTTGAAAAATTTATTTCGTTATTGATTGAACCAACATCAAAATCAGAAATAGTTATATTATTGTTGTAATCCGGACAAAAAATTGTATTTATTCCGTTTCCACCGTTTATAGTGCAGTTTTGCAAAACATCAATACAGAAGCTGTCATTATAATCATGACCGGAAATTTCAACATTATCTGAATAAATATTGTTTTTTAATAATACAATACCATTTTCTTCGAGACCAATTTTTATACTAACTTTTGAATTAGATTCAATCTGACCATAAATATATACAGAATTTGCTGTTTCAAAATTTATGTCATTTTCAGAAATAATATAGGTATCTTGTGAAACATATATTCCGGGAGAAGAAATTCCCTTTCCCTTTAAATTAATTATTGAATCTCCAAATCCCCTAATTTGACCTTTTAAAAAATTTATTCCTGTTGAATTCGTTCCGGAACCATATGCTTGTAAATTTAAAATTGAATTAGTTGAAAATATTTTTCCCATATTTTCAAAATATATACCATGATTAAGCTCTTTTGTAGCTAAATTAGAAACATTTATATTCAATATGGAATTTGAAACATTTATAAACCCACCATCAAGATATATAGGATAATTTCTATCATCTGCTCTTCCGACACTTCCGAATAGAGTGATTTGATTTTTTATTTCAGATAGGTTTTCTGAAATGATTCTTCCTTTTAAGTGTATGCCATAATTATCATTTAAAACATTGCCGCCTTTACCTGAAAGATTAATATCAGCTGAATTAACTTTAATTTGAGAATTTGAATTAATAAAAATTCCACTAAAATTACCATTATCTTCTAAAGTATTGAAATCAATAGCTAGAAAATTATTTTCAGAAGTGTTTTGAATTACAACATTTGAATTAATAATTATACTTTTTTTAGCTGTTAAACTAAATGTTGTATCTTCTAGCCAATGAATATTTACACCTTCATTAACTGTAATAATTTCATCCAAATCATTTGTTGCAACATTTGTTGAAATTTCAAGGTTCGAAAGTATAAGCTGCTGATTTATAAAAGAATCAGAAAAAGTATCAAAACCGCTCTCAATCGAATCAGAATGAATAATATCTACAGCTCCCGGGTCAAGCACAAAATAACCGTTTGTTCCAAACATTGATCTCAAATCCACACTGCCGCTATTTTTTAAATGGTGTCTTGAAGAAATTTCAACAAATCCGCCATTTCCGCTATTTCCTGCTGCAACAGCAGATATAAAACCTTTAAAAATAGTTTTCTCTTCTGAAAATATTATTACTCTGCCTGCATTATTTTCTTTTAAAGAATTAGCAAATATTTTTGAACCTTCACTTATTAGTACGGTTTTAGCATTTTTGATAGTTTTATCATTTCCCTGAAAGCCTCCGCCAATACAAACTTTTGAATTTCCAAAATTTGTTGATGCATCTATAATAGCTTTTTCTAAAAGATTTATATTTTCACCTTCAATAACGATATTTTTAGATTTAATAGTTCCATTTAAATTCAAAATGCCAAGATCCGATGAAAGATATACTCTTCCTTCATGAGCAACAATATCTTTTGCATCAATAATACCTTCCTGATTAATAGCTAAAGAAAAAATATTTCCCTGGGCTGCTATAAGTTTTACATCCAAAGCATTTATATTTCCGGTATTAGAAATTTTCCCATCAGATTTTAAAGACACAAAAATTTTTGGATATTTTCCTTCAACAAGCAAAATTTCATTAGCTGCAATTAAATCTGTAGTTTGATTAGAATTTATTGATCCGCTGTTTTCAATATCTTTTGAGATAATAAAAACATCATCGATTGCACTAATTACACCTTCATTTATAATTTTTTTATCAGAATTTGATTTGAAATATAAATCTTTTGAAAATAAAAATTCATTATCTGAAAGTTCTAAAGTTGAGAACAAAACCTTTCTACAATCTACTATCCCGCTTTTAGAAATCAATATCCCATTTTGATTTAAAAGTAAAACATTTGAATTTGCTTCAAGTTTTCCATATATTAAAGAAGGATTTGATGAAATAACCCTATTTAAAAGAGTTGCCTTATCATTTTGTGAAATAATTTTTGTGATTTCATTAAAATTTATTGAAAAATCTTCCCAGTTAATTATAGCTTTATCGCTGTTTTGCAAAATCAAAAGTTTAGAATCTTCTCTTTTTATTTCTATTTTACCCGAAACAATTTTTTCACCGATTGGATTTGAAAATATATTTAAAGTTAATAAAAAAAGAAAAATTTTAAATTTCATATTTCCTCAAAATGCAGCAATTAAACTTAAATGGCTTCTAGATTTATTGCTTTGATCAGTTAATCTGTGTTTCAAAGTTTTAAGTTCCCAGCCAAAATCAAATTTAAAAGCTAAATTAGTCATTAAATTATAACGCATTCCGGGACCTACAGATAAAAGGTAGGTGCTATTTTTGTTCACAATATTTTTATCTATATTAAATGCATAACCAAAATCAATAAAATTTAAAAATTGAAGAGTCTGATAACACTTTTTACCAAATTTTATTGGAGGAAATCTAAGTTCGTTTTTTAATAAAATACCATCATCGGAAGTTACTGCATTTTCAATATAACCCCTTACTGTTAAGGCACCTCCTAAAATAAACTGCTCGCTAAGCAAAAGTTTATTTGAAGAAAATTGAGATAAAAAACTTATTATCCATGAGTAGTCATATGGCATTTTGAAAATTCTTTCAACTTCAATTGTATTATATAAATATTGTGCTCTTGCTCCGGTTCTTTGAATATTGAAATCAAAATTATTATTATTTGATCCCAAATTTCCGGGGCTATAGAAAAATGAGACTTCAAAAGAAGTTATACCGATTCTGTCATCCATCGAAGCTTGATATTTTAATAAAAACTGTGAAATATCCGTATACTGGTCATAAATCAGATTGTCTGCATATATTAAATAGTTATTGGTTCTTTTGAAATCGTAACCAAAAATAAAGTCATGGCTTAAATCTCCTATTATAGGAAGTGGTATTTCGTATCTAAGTCCGATTGTATATCCAATACCTCTAGATTCTTGCAGAGATTTTACATCTGATCTTGATTTTGTAAAGCTTCCTAAAACTTTTAAAATATGTCTAAAAGAAAATGGAATTACATAGTTTCCTACAACAGCAAAAAAATCCTGAACATCTTGTGCTGTTAAAAACTGCATATTTATTTGCTGGTCTAGAGAAAATATATTTCCCAAATTAAAACCGGCTGAAAATCTTGTTTTTCCGGCTATGGTATAAGGAGTTATTTCATATCCTGCAAAAACTCTATATGGTTTCACATCATTAACATTTAAAATTACATCTGTATAAGAAACTTCTTTAGCAGGAGAATAAATGACATTGACA
>MGLU01000028.1 GCA_001796155.1 Chlamydiae bacterium RIFCSPHIGHO2_12_FULL_27_8
GAATTATACGATCGTCCCACGCCCATAAAAATCATAACGGTTATTTACTTACAGTGCCTTAGGTATTTCTACAATTGAGTTGAATTGGCCTCAAATTTAATAAATTTTAATAACTAAAGTAAAATAGAGCAACTGCTGTTGCCTGAGAAACATTTAAAGAATCAATTTTGCCCATCATTTTAATATGCATTAAAAAATCAGAGTTTTTTAACAAAATAGGTTGTATTCCCTCTCCTTCTGAACCCAAAACCAATAAAAGCTTTTCAAACTTTTCAAATGTATTAATATCTTTAGATTTCTCATCTAGAGCTGCAGAAACAACCCAATAACCCTCTTTTTTAAATCTTTCTATAGTTGAAGCTAGATTTGATATTTTTACAATATCTAAAAGCTCTGTAGCTCCGGAAGCTGCTTTAGTAGTTACCGGGGTTATATCCGTACCTCTATTTTTTGAATATACAAGAGCATCTATATTAAAACATTCACATGCCCTTAAAATAGATCCTAGATTTTGAGGATCATAAATACTGTCCACCATTACAACTATAGATTTTTTTTTGTCTTTTGTTTTAAAAAAAAGATCGTTTAATTCTAAATAATTTCGACTTTTAATCTTTGCAATAATATTTTGGTGGGATTCCGTATTTACCAAATTTTCTAAAGCTTTTTTAGACTGAAATTCAATAGGTATTTTTAGTTTTTTTATCTCTTCTAAAAATTCATTATTAGGATTCAAGGAAGTTATTATTTTAATTAAAATATCTTTCCTGTTTTTCAAAACTTCATTAATAGTGTTTTTCCCAATAATATAATCACTCATTTTATTCCGGCCTTTCCCTTCTAGACCAGTAAAATGGTCCATAATCATATGTCAGTTCTTCGTCTTTTAATACTTTTCTGTTTGTTCTAAAAACTAGATGCATCTTTCCATCGCTATAAACATTTATAGGAGTTACATTTGGCTCATACGAATGGTTTACAAACCTTATTACTGACCCCTCTTCTCTTGCATCTATAGTATATTTTGTTTTTTTGTAACCAATTGAATACTCAAAACAATAGGGGTTCCGATCATCAATTTTTTTTATGTATTTTCTTACGCATCCGGTATACTCTCCAATATATGAAAGATTTTTAAAATCTTTATTTGCAAAAAGCCCATATTCCTTAATTTCATTTATCCATTTAACATAAACATCTGAAATAAAATGTTCTTTAAGTTCTCTTTCATAAAAATGACCAAACCATATATTCTCTTTAGTCAAATCTCCATTTCTACCGGCATTAACACACATTTTATCAATTTTTTTTAAAAGTTTTTGATCTTCAATTTTTAAAAAAGGAAGATATTTTATTTCAAAAATTTTTTCAAAATCTTCTAAATTTACCCTTTCTATGGAATTATCTTTTTTTATTTGAAAAATATATTTCGAATTCATAAATATAAGCATAACAATATTTTATTAATAAATAAAGAGGTCAAAATGACTAAAGGTCCTATTAAATTTGAAGTATACTCAAAAGCAGATTGCAAAGTTTCTCAAAAATGGACTACATTTTTACAAGGTCTATCTCCTATTGATGTCTGCATCCCAATAGAATTTAATGGACCAGGTAAAGCTTATACACCTGAAGATTTATTTGGATCGGCAGTACTTAACTGTCTTATTGGTGTTTTTAAAGGAAACTGTGAAAAAAATAATATCACATTTAGTGACTTAGAAGGAAAGATAGAAGTCTCATTAAATTGCTGTCATACGGATAATGTTTCTGTTATAGACCATTTGGAAATTACAATAAATGTAAAAAATGCTTCGGATAAGAAAAAAGCTAAAATGCTATTAGAAAAATCTATAAAAGAATGTCCTATTTCCAACTCAGTAAAATCCGGAAAAACATATCATATTAATGTTGATTGAAATCAAATTAAGAAAAAGATAAAATGTTTTTAAAATTTTATGAAAAAAATAGTTATAATTTTAACTTTTATTGTACTATCTCTATTTTTAATGTTTTTATATGGGAAATACCAAATGAAACACAAACCTCTTGTAATTATTATGATGGGCCCGCCGGGGGCAGGTAAAGGAACGCATGCTACAGAACTATCAAAAGATTTAAAACTTCCTCATATATCAACAGGCGATCTTTTTAGAGAAAATATTAAACAAAATACCGACCTTGGTAAAAAAGCTAAAAGCCTTATAGATAAAGGTGTTTTAGTTCCGGATGATATTGTTAACCAAATGCTTTTTGACTATATCAATAAACATAAATATTTTTCAGGATACATTTTAGACGGCTATCCAAGAAATGTTGATCAAGCTATAGCTTTAGAAAAATTTTTACCTGAAAACACTAAACTTTTGGTGATAAATTTACGAATAGATGATGATTTATTAGTCGAAAGAATAACCGGACGACTAATGTGCAGAAAATGCGGCAAACCTTTCCACAAAACATTTTCTCCTCCTCCAAACAACCAAAATATTTGCGACGACTGCGGAGGTGAAATATATCAAAGATCAGATGACACAAAAGAAGTAGTCGTTAAAAGACTAGAAGTGTACCACAGAGAAACAAAGCCTGTTCTCAATTATCTAAAAAATAAAGCAAAATTCATTGAAATAGACGCAAGTCAATCAAAAGAAAAAGTTTATAAAGATATTTTATTGGAAATTGAAAAAAATAAATAATTAGAGAATTTCTATTTCAGAAATTACAGGCATATGATCAGAAGGAAATTTTCCATCAAAAGTATCTGATAAAATACCATGTGATTTTACACTTACTTTTTTATTAACAAATATATAATCGGGTTTGATTCCGGGTTGACCGGCTTCTTTAAATCCCGACCAAGATCCTGTAGGACCATGATGAGGGAAAATTGTTTTAAACTGAGCATCAATTAAATAATTGTCCCTAGTTAATATTTTATAAGTTTCGTCGCCGCCCAGAGTCGGGAAAATATTAAAATCTCCTGTGACTATAAAAGATTCATTTTGTGTAATCTGCTCTATTTTTTCTCTTAAAAGCTGGGCACTTTTATTTCTTGCAAGTTTCGAGTGATAATCAAAATGAGTATTAAAAAAATAAAAAATACTTTTAGATTTTAAATCTTTAAATTTTACCCAGGTAACTCCTCTTATAAATTTTGCATTCCAACCCTTTGACTCAGTTTCCGGAGTAGGAGAGAGAAAAAAATATGAACTGTCTAGTAGCTGCAATCTGGTTTTTAAATATAAAATCGCTTCAATAGGCCCCTCATTATTCATAGCCCCATACCATTCATACTCAGGCAAAATATTAACAAGGTCCATTACCTGATCTTTTGTAGGCTCTTGAAGTCCAATAATATCCATATTATGAAATTTTATTACTGAAGCTACATTCTGTCTTCTTTTTTTCCAGCAAAAATCTTCAGGTATATCACTTTCACAGTCTTTTAAATGAATATTAAAAGACATCACTCTTAAAGCTTGATTTTGAATTGCATTCTTGGAATTGATAGCTTTATTTACAGTTTTGGAAAGAGACATTTCAAATACCTTATCAAATTATTTAATATTATAACATAAATCAATATAAGAAGAAATATCAAGTAAAATATGCACTTCACAAAAGCTGCTCTTTTAAAAAAAAGTTTTATATAATATATTTAAAATTTTAAATATAATAATAAGTTAGGTGTTATTATGTTGTTGATTTTATACGTTTTAGGAATAATTTGTTTTTTTATTAACTTTTATTTCTTAAAAGAAAGAACTAAAAAAAATATTTTAGAGCTAATTTCATCTTATATTTTTTTATTTCCAATTGGCTTTGGCGGACTATCTTTTTGTGTAAAGAATTTATTTTATCCATATAATACAGCTTCCGCACTATATATAGAACCTAATATCTTTTTTCAATTTCAAATAGGTATATCTTTTTTATCTTTTTCAATTCTTTCCATTTTATGCTTTTTTATAAAAATGAAATATTTTTGGATGGCCTCAATAATCGGAAATTCAATATTTTATTTTGGAACTTTTTTTCTTCTTGTCAAAACATTAATTTTTGAAAAATATTTTTATTTTATAGATATTTATCCATACTTTTTTCATTTACTGTTAAGTCCGTTAATATTAATATTTTTTTATATCTGGATTTTAAAAATCAAACATTTTGAAAGTTAGTTTTTTATTTTTTTGATTCCTGTAATTATACCGTCTTCCATCTTGAATTTAAAATTAAGCTTTTTGCATATTTTCTGCATTGCAATATTAGACTTAAACATTTTTGAAATTAAAAATTCAATTTTTTCATTTTTTGATATTTCTATTAAATTTTTTAAAAGTTTACTACCAATTCCCATCTTATGATATTTGTCTTTAATCAAAATTGCAAATTTAGCATTTTTTGATGAAAGAAGTTTTGTAAGCCTTGCTATACCAATGATTTTATTTGTTTTTTTATCTTCTACAACCAAAACTATCTCTCTATCATAATCTGTAAAACATATTCTAAATAATCTTTCATGTGCAGTTAATTCATCATAGTGAAGAACTTTTAAATATGTTTCTTTTAATGATTTTGATGATATATCGCTGTAAAATTCTTTCAAAAGAGATTCATCTTGAGGAAGAATTGGCCTAAAAATAGTTTTTAGATCATTTTTTAAATTTACTTCTTTAACATATTCTATTGGATAACCTCTAATAGCAGCATCGATTATTTTTTCATTTTTTTGATGGAGAACAATTCTTGCATCAAGAGCTACTATTTTATTTTCAAAAACAAAAAGAGGATTTATATCAAATTCTTTTATTTCATTATAAGAAGTTATCAAATTACTAAACTTTACTATAATCTCTTCCAAAAGCTTTATATCAATTTTTTTTCTAGATCTATAGCCTAATAAAGCTTTATAAATTTTTGTGTTCTGCATCAGCTTATTTGCAAGATTGGAATTTAAAGGAGGCAAAGCCAGAGCTTTGTCATTATAAACTTCTACTAGTTCCCCTCCCGTTCCAAATAATATAACGGGACCAAATTCATTATCTTTAAGACTGCCCAAAATAAGCTCAAAACCTTTATCTTTTATCATCTTTTGAACACATACTCCTAAAAAAGCTTTTTTAGAATGAGCTTTTATAGTAGAAAATAAAATTTTATCAAAAGCTTCTTGGACTTCAGAATCTGAATTGATATTTAATACTACTCCTCCAAAATCTGATTTATGAGAAATATCTTTAGAGTATATTTTTAATACAACCGGGTAGCCGATTTTTTTAGCATGCTCTATAGCTTTTTTTTTGTTTTTTGCTATAAATGTAGGTACAATAGGAATATCAAATAGTTGTAATACTTTTTTTGATTCATCTTCATCTAACAAATACCTTCCGGCTTTTCTAGCTCTTGAAAATATTTTTTTTATCTCTATATTTTTTTTATAAAAATCATTTTTATTAATAAATTCAATTTTTTTCGGAGTTTCATAAAGTGATTTTAAATTTTTAGAATATTGAAACATTTTTGAAAAAATTTTACATGCCGTATCAGGATAAATAAATGTTGCCATTTTTGATTTTGATAAAATGTTTATACCCTTTTTCACACTATCAGCACCAATAAATGAAGCAAAAACAGGAATTTTTGATTTTGAAAATTTTCTTAGTTTTAAAGCTATTTTTGTAGCGTCTGTCATATATTGTGGAGTTAAAATTGCTAATACTCCATCAACATTTTTGTCTTTTAACAATATATCTATTGCATCTACATACCGTTTTTCTGTTGCATCACCTAAAATATCAATTGGATTATTATGACTCCATGCACTAGGTAAAACTAGATTCAATTTTAAAAAGGTTTGTTTAGAAAGCGGAGCTAATTCCCCTCCATTTTTTATTAAAGCATCTACTGCAATTACTCCGGGTCCACCCGCATTTGTAACAATTGCCAGATTATTGCCTTTTAAAATAGGTAGTTTAGCCAAAATATCGGCCATTTCAAAAAGTTCCGATATTGTATCAACCCTTAGAACCCCAACTCTTTTTAAAGCTGTATCTAAAACATCATCGCTGCCGGCTAAAGCTCCTGTATGAGACTCTGCAGCTTTTTTAGATTCAAAAGTTCTTCCTGATTTAATTAAAATTATTGGTTTTGATATGGCAGCTTCTCTTGCCGCTGATAAAAACGATCTGGCATTTCCAATATTTTCTACATAAAGCAGTATACTTTTTGTATTTTTGTCATTTGATAAATAACTTATCAAATCTCCAAAATCCACATCAATCATAGAACCTATTGATATAAAAGAGCTAAACCCAATATTTTCTTTTAAACTATAATCCAATATTGCGGTGCACAAAGCTCCTGACTGAGAAATAAAAGCAATATTTCCCTTTATTGCCATACTCTTTGCAAAAGTTGCATTGATTCCGGCATGGGTATTCATAAGACCTAAACAGTTAGGTCCTATAATTCTTATTTTATTTCTTGCAGCTTTTAATATTTGATTTTCAAGTTCCAATCCCTTTTTGCCAAGTTCTTTAAATCCTGCAGAGACAATTATACAAGCTTTGATGTTAGCTTTAATACACTCTTTAATGACACTGAGAACTGTTGCAGCAGGAGTTGCTATCACTGCCAAATCTATGACATCATTGACTGCCAGCACTGATTTATAAGCTTTTAAATTCAAAATTCTATTTTTCTTTAAATTTATTGGGTAAATTTTTTTCTTAAACGATTTTTTTAAATTAATTAAAAGAATTTTACCGACACTACCTTCTCTGTCGCTTGCTCCAATTACTGCAATACTGTTAGGATTAAAAAAATAATCTAGGTTGTTTTGTTCTTTGTACAAAATATTTAAAGAAGGATCAAATTTATAATGATTCATTTATTTATATCGTTTTTTTTAGATATAAAATGAAATTAATGAGTTGTAAACAATTTTTTATATAATTTGTAAAATTTCTTCTTTTTTAATGACACCTTGTCGGATTATTTTAAAATCAGAATCTGTTATATCAATAATGGTTGATGGAATTTTCACTTGAGATTCGCCTCCATCAACAACAAATTCCAATTTATTTTCAAATGCATTTAAAACATCCAAGGCATTTGTATAAGGTTTTTCATTTGAAAAGTTCGCTGAAGTTCCAACAATAGGCGAGTCTAAAAAATCAATAAGTTCTAAAGTTTTTTTAGAATCAGGCATTCTAATAGCAATTTTATCATTAGAAGATATGTTTTTTGCCAAACCATCTTTTTTATATAAAATTACAGTTAAGGGACCCGGGAAAAATTTTTCATAAATTTTATAAAAAATTTCAGGAACATCTTTTGCAACTTTATATACATCTTCCGGTCTTGAAATATGCACTATAAATGATTTGGTCTTTTCTCTATTTTTTATCTCAAAAATTTTATTCAAAGCATTTTCTGAATATATGCCTGCTCCAATGCCGTATACTGTTTCTGTCGGAAATCCAATAATTTTATCTTGTAAAATTGCTTGTTTAATCTTATTCAAATTACTAATATTTAATTCTTTAATTAATTTATTCATGATTAAAATTATATACTCTTTTTTTTTATATTCAAATAAATTATTTTTATAAAAAAGGATAAAAATATGAAAACATCTTCATTTTCAACGTTTATTTATTCTATA
>MGLU01000029.1:0-7333 GCA_001796155.1 Chlamydiae bacterium RIFCSPHIGHO2_12_FULL_27_8
TCATTACTCCCAATTATAAATGAGGCAAATAGAATAAATATTTGTTCTTATTACGATTTTTTTGCTTCAGCCTCTTTTATCTATTGGAAAGGAAATATGGACTATAATATCCTAACTGATGTTAATAATGTTTGGTCCGGAATTACAGAAAGAAAATCAGAAAGATTTAATACAAAATATCAAGGTGGTCTAAAAGTTGGATTAGGCTATGGCTTTGATAAAACAAACTGGGAAACCTTTTTGGAATATACAAAATTTCATACACATCTTCATAAAGAAATCTCGACTAGCGGATACTTCCTCGCCTACTGGCATATTACTACAGGAACATATACAAAAATAATTGCTGACTGGACCCTAGATTATAATATGTTTGATTTGATATTAAATAAATCATTTTTTACAGGAAAATATTTCACTCTCAAACCAACTATTGGTCTTAGAGGCGGATATATAAATTATAAATATTATGTTAATCAAAGTCTTCATGATATTAATAATCAAATATATGTAATTCTTTGTTCTTCAAATTCTCAAATGATCGGACCTCATTCTGCAATAGATCTAAATTGGAATTTAATAAAAAATTTCAGGATAATGACCAATTTTAATGCAAGTTTACTCTATCAAAATTTTACTAAATTTAAATATTCTATTACCGAGCATGATGGGCTTATAAATAAAAACTGGGCCGATAGTCAAAAAAATATTACCCCTAACTTCGGATCAAGCTTAGGACTTGGATGGGGAGGATATTTTGAAAATAAAAGATTCCATTTTGATCTATCTGCTATTTGGGAATTAAATTACTACTACAATCAAAATATTATACATAAACTGATTGCATCAGATTATAATAATGGAAGACTCGGTGCTGTAGATAATCCTAACGTAGGAAATTCTACAAATGGAGATCTTTGGTTATATGGATTTACATTTACAGGAAGATTTGATTTTTAATTATTCCTGCTCAATTAAATCCAAAAAGGCTTGAAGCTGTTTTGCCCTTGTAGGATGCCGCATTTTTCTTAATGCTTTAGCTTCAATCTGTCTAACTCTCTCTCTTGTAACCTTAAATCTAACTCCAACCTCTTCTAAAGTTTTAGGTTTTCCATCTAATAAACCAAATCTTTCTATTAATACAGTTTTTTCTCTCTCTGTTAAGGTCTCTAAAACTTCATTCAACTTGTCTTTTAATATAGAATAACCTGTTGCTTCAGCCGGAGATTCAATCGCCGTATCTTCTAAAAAATCACCAAACTGAGACTCACCACCATCACCAACTTCTGCTTGTAGTGATATCGGATGCTGGGCTATTTTATATATTTCCCTCACTCTGTCCGGAGTTAAACCAAGTTCCTTTGCAAGTTCTTCCGGAGTCGGCTCTTTGCCTGTTTCCATCATTAACTTTTTCGCACCTCTTAAAACTTTATTAATTGTTTCAATCATGTGCACCGGAATTCTTATTGTTCTTGCCTGATCTGCTATAGCTCTTGTCACAGCTTGACGTATCCACCATGTAGCATATGTAGAAAATTTATATCCCCTTCTATATTCAAACTTTTCTACAGCCTTCATAAGCCCCATATTACCCTCTTGAATTAAATCCAAAAAGGAAAGACCTCTGTTCGTATATTTCTTTGCTATAGATATTACAAGCCTTAAGTTTGATTCTACCATCTCTCTTTTTGCTTCTAAGCTCTTGTCCATCCATCTCTGAAGCATTTTAATGTCTTTTTTAAATTCCGATAATGATCTACCGGCAGAAAGCTCTCTTTTTGCAAGCTTTCTTTCAGCTGCATTTAATTTTGCTTTTGCAAATTTATTTTTTTCAGCTCTAGGTGTTAAATTCTCAATTTCTTTTTCTAGGAATAAAAATCTATCATATGAAGCAAGTATCACCTCGCCAAAATCTTCTATAACATTATGTTTACAGCTGAAATATCTAAGATATGATTGAGCTCTTATCCTTGCTTTTTCTAATCTCTCTGTTAAAAGAATTCTAGTTTCCTTTGAAAGCTTTTCATCTCTTAACTGAATTAATAAATTTTCAATGTAATCATCTTCATCTTTCATTAATTTGCAAAGTTTCGGCAGAAGATTCATGTAATTCTGTCTGTCAATAACCTCTTTCTCAGCAATAACCTTGTCAAATCTGTCTTTAGCTGTTATTAAATAATGTGCAATTGAAATAGCTTCCCTTGTAGAATATCTAAATCTCAATATTATCTTTTCAACTTGAAATTGTGCCTTTTCAATTCTTTTTGATATCTCGACTTCTTCTTCCCTGGATAATAAAGGAACAGACCCCATTTCCTTTAAATACATTCGAACAGGATCATCTGATGAGCCCTCCGGTCTCTTTGTTAGAGATTCAAGCTCCTTTGCTTCCTTTTTTCTTTCTTTTTGTTTTTCAACTTCAGACTGATTTAATATTTGAATATCCAAACCACTTAAAAAAATCAAGACCTGATCAATTTGATTCGAAGAATCAAAACTCATCGGAAGAACTTCATTGATTTCCTCATAAGTAATATAGCCCTGTTCTCGTGCTATAGTTACTAGCTCTTCAATTTTTTGTTGATGCTTTGGATTAGTAAACTCTTTATACGATGTGTCCATTCTTTAACTGTATGATAATTAAGTGCAATTGTAACAAAGGAAATCTTTTATAGAAATATAAAATTTTACAAAGTGTAATATTTAGAAATATACCTTTTAAAGAAAATAAAATACAACAAAATTGTAGCCGATATAAAAAAATAGACTACCTCTCTATTTGGGAAGTTTTTTACATAAGAAACATAGTTAGGATTTTTGCTGTTATAATAAATTTCTACCCTATTTTTTTTTGAAGAATTGATATAATCCTCTGCAGCATATACATTTTGAAATGTTATTATTAATACCGAATTCAAAAAAAAATTATCCTGTATTGTATATTCAACTTGTGCATAAACATTAAATTTATTTTTATTCTTTTCAATCGACCAATCTCTAATATCGGCATCCAGTTTGGAATTTAAATTATTATAATTCAAAATTTTTATTACCATATGAGAAAAAGAGAAAAGCAATGCACTTGAAGATATTAAATAAATTACTGTCCACATTAAATTTTTTTTTATTGTATTTTTTAACCTTATATACATAAACATTCCGAATTTGAAAAATTTTTTTGTAAAAAAAATAAATATACTATATTATAATTCCAAAACAAATAAAATATTCTCAAAAAGAGGACAAATGGCAGAAGAACAAAAAACAAAAAAAAAGAAACCTACAGCTTTGAAAAGAATTACTCAAAGTAACAAAAAAAATGAAGCTAATAGACAATATAAATCTAAAGCTAAAACAGCAATTAAAGATTTTAAATCATCTATAGAAAAAAAAGAAAATATAGACCTTTTAAATACAAAATTGAATGTAATCTTTAGTATTATGGATAAAGGCGTTAAAAGAAATATTTTTACAAAAAATAAGGCTAGTAGAATTAAATCTACATTATCATCAGCAATTTAATCTATAAGGAGTTAATATGTCTGCTTTAACTATAAATGTAGAAAATAATAATTATTCAACCTTTGGGTCTTTTAATCATGCTCAAGCAGCTGACATATGTGCTAAAATAGAACATTTATTAGCCCAATTAGAAAAAACTTTTGTATTTAATAAAGATTTTGACTCTACAGTTTTTTACCAAGATCACTTTATCGGTCCGGCCTTAAAAGAAGAACAGAAATCAGACTTTGTCCAAAAATCTCAAAGTTTCTTAGAAACAATGCTTAAAATAGACCACCTTTTAACAAAAATTAATGAAAAATATGTAAATTTATCAAGATCAATTTCTTTAGATATTTATTCTAGATTAGAACAAATTACTATAAGATCTGCTCATCAGAATCAAATTAGGAAAAGAATAACTTTTGAATTTACGAGATTGGAAAGAAATTTTGTTCCAACAAAAGCTGCCCAAACAAAACTCTATTATACAAATAAAATTAAAAATTTTGCTTTATATCTCTTTGCAAAAATAAAATATATATCTAAAACTTCTTTTAATCGGCTAAATGAAAAAGCAGGATATAAAGCTCATATCACCGTCATTCCTCTCGTTTTTGCAGCTAAAACGCTGCATATACCTGTTAGCTATAGCTTAATCTTTAATTATTCTTTTTGGATTTATTATAACTATTTAAAAACACACAATCTTTTTCAAGACGCTTTGAAATAGCACTTATTTTTACACTTTTCTTTGAAAGAATTTTTAAAATTGTATTCTTTGTAGATATTATCTTTATATTTTTCTTAGCCCTTGTAATCCCGGTATATATTAATTCTTTAGAAAAATTTTCAACATTTTCATTTATTATCAGCATTACTTCATTAAACTCACTCCCCTGACTTTTATGTATTGAAATTGCATATGCATATTCAAATAATGGTAATTCAAAAATAAAAAACTCCTTAATCTCCTTATCAATCAAAAAATATGCTTTTAAATTTTCATATGAAGTTTTATTTTTTTTCACTAATAAAACACCTAACATCCCATTATATAATTCAAGAGAATAACTATTTTTATTAATAATTATAGGCACTAATATTTCATCGTTAAATTTTGCCGAATTGTAAATTGTTTTAAAAATTTGATTATTTAAATCATCAACAGAAAGCATTCCCCTTTTTAACGCTGTCAAAATTCTAAACTTGTTAAATTTTTCAAAAATATTAATGTCTATTTTTTTATTTAACAAATTAAAATTATGTTTTGATAATTCAAAAATATTTTCTTTGATTTCTTTTAAATTTTTAATCTCCATATACATATCGCTATTATCTAAAAAATTTTTAACTCCAATTTCATCATTTTCAATAATTGCATTTGCAAGTTTTATAATTTTTTGATTTTCAAACCTAAACTGATCTTTTAAATAATATGATTCAAAAATATTTTCTCTTATAAATTCAGAAAATATTGCTCCTCCTTCTATTGGAGAAAGCTGGTGAGGATCTCCTATAAATAAAATTTTTGTCTTAAATGAAATTTTATTTAAAATGTGTGCCATCATAAAAAGATCAATCATCGACGATTCATCAACCAAAATTAAATCATAATCAAAAAAATCATCTTGAAAATATGCTGTTTTATATTCATTAAAATTTAAAAGTTTGTGCAGCGTCATAACTTGTAAATTTTTAGAATTTTGATTTGATAAAATTTTATTTTTCAAATGTAAAGCAGCTTTACCTGTTGGGGCGGTAATAGCTATTTTAATATTAGCCTCATTTTTTAATATATAGTCTATTAATTCTGAAGCCAAAAACGTTTTCCCTGAACCCGGCCCACCATATATCGAGAAGACATTAAATTTAGAAAATTTTAGTAGTGCTTGTTTCTGATCATAATTGAATAATTTATGCTCTGATACAAAATTTTTAAATTTATCATTATCAAAAAAATCTACAGGCTGTGCTTCCTTTAATCGAAAAATATTTTTTAATAAAATAGTTTCATAAAAATAGTTTTTCTGTAAGTAAAACCAATCTTCAAAAATATTTAAAAAAGTAAATTTTTTCTCATCTTGGGAATTTATTACCGCCTTCGCTCCTTCAATAATATTTTTTTTTATTTCATAATCTAAAATTTCATCAGGATATATTTCATCACTATTAACTTTTAGAGCAACATATCCTGATCTTGATATTTTAAATAAATATGCTAAAAAAATTGATTCTTCAACTAATGCAGGATTTAGAAGTTCTGTGAAAAATATATCGCACTCTTCAAAAAAATTCTCTATGTATAATTTTTTTAACAAGGAAAATTTTATATCATTAAATATTTTCAGCATTTTTAATTTTTGGGTTTGTAATAAAATATTGCTTGGTTAAATTCAATTCCCCTTAAAAATAAGTAAAAAATTCCACCAAATTGAGTTTTATAATCTATCATTTTTAAATCTAAATACTTTTTTAAAGCTTTTGAATAAATATCACCCTGTAACAGATAATCGTTTGACTCCATTGCTTCCATTATTTTTTTAGGAGAATAATCATCTTGATCTAATCCTAATAAGTTTGATTTCCAATCAACAATATAAAAAATATTCTGAAATGAAAATACTAAATCAATAAACCCCTTAAAATAATTTCCATCTTCTTTATATAAAAATTCAATTTCAGTTTTACAAAAATCAAATTTCATTTCCCTAAAAGAAATATTATTTAAAAATTTAATATTTAAAACATTATCAATAATTTTTAAAAAAATATCAAAATGTTCAAAATATATTGAACTCTTTAAAAAATCCGAAACAATAACTTTTATTTCATCAGTTTTAAAAGTTTGTTTATTAAAAATTTTTTCTAATATTTTATGAAAAATTTGTCCAACTTCAGCATTACTTGGTAATTTTGCGTTTTGAATAAATTTAAAATTATCTCCCTTTTTAGCCAAATTTGAAAATGATAAAATAGTTTTATCTTCAAACTTTCTTGAAAATTCAACGTTTTTTATTAATTCAATTTTTTCATCACTTCTTCCATAAAAAGTATTATTTGATTGCTTTACATATGTATATGAAATAAAATTTTCTTCTTTCAAAACATCAAGTTTTTCTAAAATATTTTCCTTATTAAATTTCTTATTTTCTAAACAGTTTTTTAAAAATAATTCTAAAGATCCAAAATTATTTTCATCTTCTAATTCACAGTTAGTTGGAAAAGCCAAAGGTACATATACTCTATACTTTGCTCTTGTCAAGCCAACATAGAGATTTCTTAATTTTTCAGCATTAATTTCATTAATATCATCAAATTCATCAACTCTTGAATTGAAAGCGCAGTCTAAGGCAAATACTATATCAAATTCCAAACCCTTGCTCATAAAGGTTGTTAGAATATTTACTCCATCTGCTTCAGCATCATCTACTTGAGTTTTTTGATTGTCTTTATCTAAAAGTAGTAATTGATCAAAATATTTATCAATATTTAAAAGATCAACCTTATCTTTAAAAAGATTTTCTAAAATAAAATATACTTCATTGAATAAATTACAATCCTGATTTTTTGCTAATTTTTCAAAAATAGATTCATTATTAAACAATTTTTCAAATAAAAATTTATTAATAAATTTTGGAAAAGTTTCATTTTTTAAAACCATATTTAAATAATAAAATGGCTTTAAATATAAATGATTCGAAGACTCCATTTCTTCAGTTAATTTATCTTTATCTAAGGAAATTAATGGGCTCAATAGAGACAGCTTTACATAATTGTGATTTTTAGGATTCAAAATAGCTTTGAAAATTATTTTGATCGAAGAAAATGC
>MGLU01000029.1:7365-14869 GCA_001796155.1 Chlamydiae bacterium RIFCSPHIGHO2_12_FULL_27_8
GATATACCATTAAATAAAAGATCTTCTATCTCATCATTTGGCCAAGTTCTTTTCTTTTCAGCTTCAGCTAAAAAAAAATGAATAGATGATTTTCCATCATTAAAATCAAAATCATTTATAGAAGCTGCTTTTGAAGGTATATAAAAATTTTCTTCATTTAATTTAGGAAGCATTATCCAGTTTTTACCAAAATCTTTTGAAAATATTTTATTCAATGAATCTATTAAACTTTTCGACGATCTAAAATTTGTATCCAAAAATAATGTTTTGCCAATCATTTTTTTTGCATTCAAATATACATATATGTCCGCATTCCTAAATCTATAAATTGACTGTTTTGGATCGCCTATCAAAAATAACGAATCTAAATTTTTATTGTTATAAAAAATAGATTCGAAAATTTTCCATTGTATTTCATCAGTATCTTGAAACTCATCTACTATTGCAGCTTTATATTTATTTAATACTTTATCTCTAAAATTTTTCTTTTGTGTTGCATTGAGCATCTTTTCTAAAATGCCGTCAAAAGTTAAATACGAATTTTTATCAAAAAAATCATTCAATCTTTTTACCATAAAATCAGTAATATTTATAAATATTGAATTTATATTTTTTGACTCTAAAATTAATGAGTATATATTTTCTTTTAAGCTTTTAAAAACATTTGAGATCACAAAATTTTTTGAAGATTTTTTTAAATTTTTTAAATCAATATATTCAAAAAAATCAACTCCATTAAAAATAAATAAATGTAAATCTTCTTCTGTAAAAAATCCTTTTTTAATAATTTTAAAGAAATTTTTAATTTCATTTGTAAAATCATTTTCAGAATATTTTGAAAGTTTTTTTAAATCTTTAAGATTTTCTTTTAATAAAATCTCTTCCTTTTCTAAATCAAAATTAGAAAATAATTTAATTTTTTTATTTAATTCAGTTAAAATTTCTTTAAAATTTTTGTTCTTTTCATTTTTCTTCTTTGATAGTGAATTTTTGATTTTACTAACTAAAAATTCTATATCATATTTTTTCAACAATATATTCAATTGAGCACTAGAAATTCCAATTTCATTAAAATTATATTTCAAAATATTCTTAATTTTTAAATTTATCTTTTCATTTTGATCATCATTTATTTCACTTGGCAATATTTCTGCTTCCAAAGAAAATTCATTTAATATTTTTAAACAAAAAGCATGAATCGTAAAAATTTGGGCTCGTTCAAATAAATTAAGGGCATCTAAAAGTTTTGAAATAGAAGCTTTGTTACCAAGATGGTCTTTTAAATAAGTAAATGCATGTTCATGATTATTGTCTTTTAATATATTTAAACATTTTTCAAGATTAAAACGTATTCTGTGCTTTAGCTCATTTGTAGCCTTGTTCGTAAATGTAACTATTAATATATCTTCAATATGAATATTTTTTTTTCCATCTAAAAGAAGTTTCAAAAATAAATGCTCAATTGTAAATGTTTTTCCGCTTCCGGCAGAAGCTTCTAAAACATATTTTCCAAAAATTTCACTATCACTATTTAAAACATTAAAACTCATTTCATCTCCGGAAAAACATCGCATATTGGCTTTACATATCTTTGCAAATCATTTAATATTTCAGCCAATTCCGGCTTTTCAAATGTGTCTATATATAGCTTCATATATGGATCTATAAAATTATCTTTGTAACTAAATGTATTGTCTACGGCTTTACTTAAAAGTTCTCTATTGTTTTTTAAAATAGGATTAAACCAGTTGTGTATTAGAAATGATGGTCTTTTTGAAAATTTTATATAATATATTAAAATATTTTTTAGAGACTCATTCCGATTTATATCAGAAAATGTTTTGATTTTTTTTGATTTTAAAAAAATAAGATTATTTTGAAATTTGTCAGATATATCCTTTACCAAGCTTATATCTAAAACATTTTTAAAAATATTAAAATAATCCATCTCAGAATTTTGTAAAATTCCTTTATATGAAATATTTTCAACAGAACCTGTTAACACATAACTCTTTCCTTCAATATCAATAATTATTGGATCAAAACTTTTTTCATAATCTGAGACTTTAGAATTAAAATCAATTGTAAAAAAATCATGTTTTTTTAAATTTAAATAATTCAAATTTTCTAACTGCAGGTCATATTGTTTTTTTAAATTTTCTTTTTCAATCTGTGAAAATGGACCAACCGGTAAGTGTGACTTTTTCTCTAAAAAATTTAAAATGTTTTCTAATTCATAATCTTTTGTATCTTCTAAAATTTTATATTTATCTAAATATGAAAGTGCTAATTCAGTATCACCAATCTCTTCTTCCAAATATATTTTTAAAACATTTTGAAAATAATATTTAATCGGATTTTTTAAAAATTTTCTAATATCTGATATTTTAATCAAAGTATCAATTTCATTTGTTACTGCTTTACTTTTGTTTAAGACAGGGCAATTACAATAATATTTTTGAGCAGCTTCAAAATAAATTTTCATAAAATGTCTATTACCTTTAGAAAAATATTTTTTATCTATTGAAAGCAATGGGTGATAAAAAATATTCAATTTTGAAAATTTCTCATTATTTATTAAAAAATTATTATCCAGATATGATAACAGCTCTTTCAAAATTATTGAAAATGCATACTCACTCTGATTTTTATTTTCTAAACTTAAAATTAGTTTATTTTCAGTTAAAAGAATTACTCTTAAAAAACTAGATCTTTGATTGTCTTGTTCATTCGCTATATCATTTAATTTTATAATGTTTAAGGAGTTTTCTTTTTTGTATATATCACTTTTTTCATCAAGCCCTAATATAAAAACAATTTTTTTATTTTGTTTGAAATTTTTTAATGAAAAAAATTCAATTGCTCCAATTTGATTTTTATTTATAGAAAATGTTTTGTTTTTTAAATGCTCTTCTAGTGAATAAAAGATTTCTTCAAAATGAAATTTTTCATCCTTTATTACTTCATTTAATGAACTAACAAAATTTTTAATTTCATTATGAACTTCAATATCAACACTTTGATCTATTTCAAAATTTTCATCAACTATCCCATTAAAAAATTTCTGCCAATATTCAATCGTTTCTACAGCTTTCATGTTTTCAAAAATAATTTTTTCAATTTTTGAAAAAACTTTAATCAATTTATTGATAATTATTGTGTCTGTATAATTAATTCCTTCAAAAGGAGCAAGAAATGTAAAACTGCTTGACAGGTACCTTTCATTATTAAAAAAACTAACGGAAGCAATTAATCTCTCTAAAAATCCTGTTATTGTTTTTCAACCCGGATTTATTTCATTATTTTCCGTTATTGTTTTTGCATGACTATTATTAAAACCCAGAGAAAGTTTTGCCTCTTCTATCCAATGTACCGCCCGTTCAATCTCTTCATTTGTAAATCCATTCTTAATGTAAAACAGGGGGTTTTGTAATAACAATATTATTTTATTAATATCAAATTCATCCTCAAGCAAGATTGAAAATCCTTTATACAAATTTGATCTTTCAATTAATTGAATATCAAAAATTTGATATGGAATAAAAAATTCTCTATTGTTAAACAATGCTTCAATAAAGAATGCATAATCATTTATATTATTGGATACAACAGCTATTTCTTCAGGCTTTAATGTCTTGTCTTCATTTAATTCATTTAATATATTTTGATATAAAATTTCTACTTCTCTAATTTTAGAGCCGGCAAAATGAATTTGAATAGTTTTATCATTATCGACTGTTTGCTTTACATTTCTATCAACTAAATTTAATATGTCATTTTGAAAAATTTTTAAAATTGTATTTTGTTCATTTTCTAAATAAAAATCTTCTTCTTCAAAATTTTCTAATTCATTTAAATTTTCGGCAAATAATTTTTGCACTCTTGCCATATTCGCTAAAAAACTATTTCTTTCTGAAAAATATGGTTCTATTTCTGTTTTATTTGGATCTTTTAATTTTTTTAAAAATTTACTTTTTTCAAAATCACTTAGAATGTCATCATAAAAATATTTGCATGGCGATAGAACATATATATGAACGTTTTCAAAATTTTCTAAAATTTTAAAATATTTTTTTGGAATATGGTCCAATAGAAAAAAATGAAGTTCAATATTTTTAAAATGCTTCCTGTTTATTTTTCCAATCTCATCTTGCAAATCAAATGTATTTTCTTCATAAAATATTTTAATATAAAGCTTCTTAATAAAATTATCTCTATCAGAAAAATCATTCTTTGCTGCATGAATAAAATATTGTAAAAAGTTTTTTGAAAGTTCTTTTGCTAAATATATTATTTTTTTTTGATTAATCCTTTCATCTTTTGTTAAAAAAAATTTTAAATCATCATCTTCAAATATTTGTTCTTTCAATTTTTTTAATAAAAGAAAATATATATCCTTATTCGATAATAAAAGTCTTTCATTGGAAATTTTGTTAAATATAAAATTTAAAAAATTTGAAAATTTTAAAAAACTAATACCAAATGAAATTTTTATATTTTCATCGTCGCAAAAAGACCTCTTTAAAAAATTCTCTATGTATTTTGAAGGAACAAATATATGTTTCTCAAAAATATTTATATTATAGAAAATATTTTCCTTTAGCTTTTGGATTAAATATGGAGTATAATTGCTATAAAATATTCTTTTCATAGGATATAAGAATGATAGTATTGAAAAACGTTAAATTTTGTCTATGCAGATATTGAAAAATAAAAAATTTTCATTTGCTTTTTTGAATATTACGCAATTTCTTGGAGCTTTAAACGATAATATTTTCAAATTGATTGTTATATATTTTCTAATAAATTTGGAAGGAGCAAGAGATGCTCCTACAATTTTAGCTATGGCCGGAGCAGTTTTCGTCATTCCATTTTTGCTTTTTTCATCAGCATCCGGAGTCTTAGCTGATAGAATAAGCAAACAAAAAATTATTGTTGTAATGAAAGCCGCGGAAATTCTCATCATGGCATTCGGTGTTTTTGCCATTTTATTAAAATCACCCTTTCTTCTTTATACATTGTTATTTTTTATGGCTTTTCAAAGTGCAGTTTTTGGACCTTCAAAATACGGTATTATTCCGGAAATAGTTGAAACAAAATATGTTTCTAAGGCTAACGGATATATTAGCGCTTTCACATCACTAGCCATTATTTCAGGAACTTTTTTAGCTTCCTTTATAACTGATATAACCGACAAAAATTTTATTTTGGAAACATTTTTTTGTGTTTTAATCGCAATATTTGGGTTTGTTTCCAGCTTAGGTATTATAAAAACTATTCCCAAAAGATCTAAGAAAAAAATTAATCCCTTTTTTTTATATGAAATTTATAAAACTTTTGTAATTTGTTCTAGAAAAAGATATTTGATCACTGCTGTGTTAGGATCTTCTTTCTTTTTGTTTATAGGAGGATTTACTCAATTAAATACAATACCTTATGCCATCCAATCCTTAAATTTAACAGAGGTCGGTGGTGGATATATATTTCTGGCAACTGCGTTCGGTATAGCTTTAGGGTCTTTCCTTGCCGGGAAAATATCTAAAGATAGAGTTGAACCTGGCCTTGCATGTTTAGCTTCTTTTTTTGTAAGTGGAACTTTTATTCTGCTTGGATTGTTCTCATCCTTTTTATCTGTTGTGTTAATATTGCTTGCCATGCTTGGGTTTTTCGGTGGATTTTATCTTGTGCCATTTGATTCATTTATTCAAATGTCAAGCCCGGACAAGAAAAGAGGCAGAATAGTTGCAGCTACAAATTTTTTAAGTTTTGTAGGAGTTTTAATTGCTTCAGCTTTTTTATATTTAGTTAGCAGTATTTTAAAATTTGATGCAGCAACAGGCTTTATATTCATGGGCATTATTTGCTTTACATTCAGTTTGTTTATTACAGGAAGAATGTCGGAGCTTTTCTTTTCTTACATAGCAAGAAAAATTTTACTTAAAATTTATAAGATTAAAGTTTTCGATATACCTACTCCTAATTCATATATTATAATGATAAATAAATCTTGGCTTGAAGTTTTTTTAATGTTTTCTTTTCTTCCAAATTTAAAAGTTTTTACCCTTGGTAAAGTTTTTAGAAATTTTCCTTTTTTTAGAGGTTTTTTAAATTCTCTTTATTTAATAAAACGAAGAAAAAGTAAAAGAATTTCCCTTTTAAGGCTTTATGCAAAAGCTCATAAACATAAAAGAAGAATTAATTTTGTTTGCCTATTTATAGATAACTCTTTTACTGAAAAAGATATCTCTACATTCTTGAAAAGTTCACATGGTCATATTTATCCGGAACCTGTATATCTTGAAACTCAAAGACATAATAAAAATATTACTTTTAGATTTACAAAAACCTTAGATTCAAAAAATTATTAATTTCTAAGTTTATTTATTATTCCTTATAATTTTTTAAAAAAAATGAGAAATTATGCCTACTAACATTTATAGTTTAAAAAAATTATTTGAAACTCCAGCTCAAACTGAAACTTACATTCCTTCAGAGCCAAAACCAAAAAGAGTTTTGCTAGTAGGGGAGGCCGATTTTTCTTTTGCCTTAGCTTATTCACTCAAAAATCCGGATTATGAAATTGTAGCTACAGAATATAAAACTGAACAAGCTCTATTAAAAGATCCAAATATAAAAGCAAATTTTTTAAAAAATACCCAACAACTTAAAAAAAGAAATGTAGAGATTTTTACAGGAGTTGATGCAACAAAATTAGAAGAATTTGAAAAAATTCAAGGTGTTTTTGATAAGATTATTTTTAATTTTCCTCACACGGCAAAAAGAAACGGCTCAACTCAAGCCATGCTTGTTAATTTTTTTAAGTCTGCTAGAAATGTTTTAATAACAAATGGAACAATTTCAATGGCTTTAGTAGATTCATCTCATCATGATGGAAGATATGTAATCTATGATGCTTCAAAAACAAATGGTTATAAATTATCAAAACCAAGAAAACAGTTTGACAAATCAAAATTTTATTTTGAGCATGGATATAAACATCTATCAACAAAAACTGAACGTGTTCTAGCACAAAATATTTCTTTAAAATATACATTTAAATTACTTAGCGAATCTGATCCTTTATATGATATTCATGATGACTTTTTGCATTCTTCTGAATTTTCTTCTGATGAAGGCAGAAAAATCCATTTAAAATCTGTTCAAAGATTTTCTTCTCAAACTAAAACAAAATTAACAAATGCTCAAAGAAACCGCTTTGAATTGAAAAGAGAAGGGTATAAGAATATAAAAGAAGCAGTAACTGCCGCAAAAAAAATGTTTAACGAAGGACGCTTCAGACAGAGCAGAAGATTGACGAAAAGAATAGTAAAGGTTTGTCCTAAAAACCAAGAGTATCAAACAATTTTAGATAAATTAAATCAAATAATCCATCTAACTTAAAATGCGTAAATAAATTCCATTTCATATTTTTGATAGCTCATCGATGGGCCAAAAGCCTTTGTTTGATTAAAAGAAAATTCAAAATTTTATAAAAGCGTAATAT
>MGLU01000030.1:0-396 GCA_001796155.1 Chlamydiae bacterium RIFCSPHIGHO2_12_FULL_27_8
TCTTTTTTTAATAGAGCATCAACAGCATTATTTAATGTAAATGGAGCTCCCGAAGGCTGAGATATACCTAACTTCCTATCTAAATAAAAACATCTTGGGCATTGTAAAAAAAGATCTATTTTTGACCTACTCAAGGGCATAGGTTCCGGTGAATTTAAATTAAAAAGTTTTTTTGTTTTTGACATATTTACCACTCATTTTTTGAAACTAAGATATATTATCAAAAACCGACTTAATTAATTACTTAAAATTAACAATTATCGTTTAATATTAAAAATTAATTTAAATCTTATATTTTATTTACAATTAATTTATAATTAATGCAATAAAAAAATTATTTAAAAAACTATGAGAAAGCATAACGAAGCTCAAGCAAGAATAAAAATAAATCAACGT
>MGLU01000030.1:422-1081 GCA_001796155.1 Chlamydiae bacterium RIFCSPHIGHO2_12_FULL_27_8
ACTAGGCAATGATTTTCAAAACGCAGAAACTCATGATAAACGTCGTGGAGCCATAGACTTTCTTCTTTTAGATAAAGATGATAGTCCTCCCCCTGTGTCAGCATACTTGTCGCTTTTTAGCTAAGATTAAAGGAGTTTTTATATATGCTAAATATGCCGACAAGAATAGTGACACAGTATTCAAAACAGTTTAAAATAGAAGCAGTAAAAAAAGTTTTATTAAGAAGATATGGGACGTCAATTACTTCAGTAGCCCATTCTCTTGATATTAAGGTATCAACCCTACATGGATGGATAAAAGCTATGAAGAGAAAAGATCTAATAGAGGATGCCCCCACTAGTGGGGGCTCGATTGAAAAAAGTCCTTACCAGTGGAGTGCCAAAAAAAGATTTGATAGTATTTTAGAAGCCTCTAAAATACTTCAAAAAGAGGATTTAGCTGAGTATTGTCGAAAAAAAGGGATTTTTCCTCATCATTTAGAGAAATGGAAAGCTGAATTTATTGAATCTTTTGGCAAAGGCCGATCTGATGATCTTATTGAAACCAAAAAGCTTAAGAATGAACTCAAAAATCTTTCTTTTGAATTACAAAGAAAAGAGAAAGCTTTAGCTGAAACTGCAGCCTTATTAGTGCTTAAAAAAAAAGCAACCAACCTTTG
>MGLU01000030.1:1482-11481 GCA_001796155.1 Chlamydiae bacterium RIFCSPHIGHO2_12_FULL_27_8
GTAGGTTTCCCTAATTTGAGAGCTTCTTTTAAAGCTTCTAAACAAAAAGCTATATCAAGGGTGTTTGATAACTCCCAAGATATAACATATCTGCTATACCAATCCATTACTGCTACAAGATATAAAAAACCTTTTGCCAATTTGATATAAGTAATATCTGTACTCCATACTTGATTTGGCTGAGTAATTTCCATGCCTTTCAGTAAGTAAGGATATTTTTTTATAGGAGTATTTCCTATACTCAAATTTCTTTTTGGATAAATAGGTTCTATTCCCATATTTCTCATCAATCTTTGTATTCTTTTTCTATTTACAAAATACCCATAATCTTCCATTACAACCGATAAACGTCTTGATCCCAAAAAAAGATGCTTTAAATATTCTTTATCTATTAGATCCATAAGAATTAGATTTTCTTCTGATTCTAATTTTGGTTCTAAATAATATGTCGAACGATTTAATCCTATTAGTTTACATTGCCGACATATGGGTATTTTTTTGTTGTCATACTCAATAAGTAACCTTTTTTCTCTAACTACTCAATTCCAGTTTTTTTTTAATCCAATCAAGCTCTACAGTTAATCTACCAATCTTTTCTAAAAGATCTGCTTCTTTTTTCAAAAAATTCTTTTCGGAATTTCGTCTTCTAAATGGCTCCTGAAATAATTCAACAGCTTTTTCATTGAGCTCATTTTTCCATTTACCAACTTGAGAAGGATGAACTTCATACTCTGAAGCAATTTCTCTAATAGTTTTATTTTCTTTCAAAGCCTCTATTGCAATTCTTTTTTTTAACTCAGGACTTTTTGTTTTTTTCATAATCTCTTCCTTTTTTTAAAGTTTAGAGATGCACCTCTTAAATCTTCAAGAATATTAAATTTTTGTCTCTTCCTGATCTGTCCAGTTTTTGGGGTCCATTATAGTAATTTTATATATTTTCTTTTTGCAGTTTGTTGTGAATTAGTGTGAAAGAATTGTGAAAAATCTTAAGTTTTTTTAAATAGATTTTTCTTAAGTTCTTAAGAATCAAAATAGCGGTAGTCGGATTTGAACCAACGACACCCGGATTATGATGGAGGGAGATTACCAAATCATTCAATAACATCCAACTAATATAAGTATAATAATAAAGCACTTATATTTAAATAATCAACGGATTTTATTGAATCATACTGGTTAATTTTGCATGCCATTGCACATTTTTTGCACATCAATTAAAATAAAATTGATAAAATTCCTTTTTCATTTAAAAAAAATAAATCTTTTTTTTAGATCATTGCAATAGCCTATCAAAGTCTATTTTTTGAATAAGTTTTGATATATAGTTTGCAAAATCTTCTTGAGTAATATTCTTAGGACATTTCATGCTTTCTACTCCGTTATAATGAAAAGAAAAGATGTTAATGTCTGGATAATTTTTATTTGTAATTTCTAAAATAGAGTTAATGTGTTTTAATTTGTCATCAAATATAATTATTTTTTTTATGATTTTTATTTTATATAAAAAAGCACTGAGCACTTCTCCTTTTTTATTATTTAAACATGCTGAATATAATATTCCATTTCTTAATCCCGGATAATCTCCATAAGTATCCTTTAAAAAGTTATAATCATCATCTTTTATGATCTTATTTGAAAAACATATATCTAATGATTTTAATTGATTAAATCGAACATTATGAAAAAATTTTCTGCTATTATCGAATCTTCCTTTTTTTGCTGCAGTTAATGCTATAACATATTGAGTTTGTTTTTTTATTTTCTTTATTATATCAGGTATTTTTTTTTCTATTAAAATAGGTTCATGAGCAATAATTGAATGGTTTAAAAAATGTCTTTTTTCTCGAGAAAGGGTATTATATAAATTATCTACAACAAATAGATATTTTTTGAAAATCAGAGGGTGTAATCTAGGTTCTTTAGGAATGATTAATACCGAATCTATATCGAAGACGACAAGAGTATTTTTATCTATAATTTTTAATATATTTACATCTTCAAAAGAATTTATTTTTTGAATATATTTATTGTTTTTCTTCATATAATTGTCCGCATGCCCCATTTATCTCAATTCCCATACTTGGCCTAACAACAGCTTTAATATTGTTTTCTAATAACTTAGTGAGCCATTTTTCAAGTTTATGTTGAGAAGATTTTTGTATTGGTAAATTTTTAACAGGGTTTAATATTCTTAATTGTACAATAAAATTTTTATCTTTTACTAAATCAATTAAATTTTTCAAATGTTCGTCAGAATCATTTATATTGTCTAATAATAAATAGCTTATTCGTACTAATCCTTGTTCATTAAATTTGCTATATTCAGTAAGAAGTAGGATTAGAGATTGAATAGGATTATTTTTAGCTACTGGAATGATCTTCTTTCTCGTTTTATCATCAGAAGCATGTAACGAAAGATATATACCAAAAGATTTTTTTTCTTCGATCATTTTTTTTATCCCTTCTACTAAACCTACGGTAGATAAAGATAATCTAATGTTTCCATAGATTTTTCTAAAATATTCTAAAGCACCTAATGAAGATTGATAATTTGCCAAAGGCTCCCCCATTCCCGCCAAAGTAATAGTATCTGGTTTATCATTAGGAAGAATATCATTAACAATAAGAAAAGCTTGCGATACAATTTCATCTTGAGTTAAATGTCTTTTTTTTTGAAATTTTCCTGTATGACAAAAAGCACATTTCATGTCGCATCCTATTTGAGTAGAAAGACATAATACTTTTAATCCGCCATTGTATAGAAAATACAAAGCTTCTATATATTGGTTATCATGAGTTTTAAATCTATATTTTATGCTTCCATCACTAGCTTGTTGGGTTTTGAAATCAATCTTCATGAATTTGTTCCTTTAAATTTTTAATAATATAATTTATCTCTTCTAAAAAAAACTTTTCATTATTAAATAAAGCATCAACATAATCTTCATAAACATTTTTTTTCATGTGGACGATATGACTTGTTTGCAGCAGCTTCTTTTTCGGCCTTTATCTTTTTTCTTTCTATCCAATTTTGCAGTATAGTTTTCCCTGTTTTTTGAATTACGCCTACAACTGCCTCTGCAGCATCATCTCCGGTTTTCAGCTCTTCTAAACTTTTCCCATCTGTTATATCGATCATTTCTAATATACAAGCCTTTAGCTCGCAATTAGATCTTAATGCATCTAAAATAATTTTTTCTTCTTCATTCAATATTTTCATAACTACCATCATAGTATAAAGTTAATCTATTATGCTCCGATTTTTTACCGAAATTCATAATTAGTTTAATAACTATAACATTTAAAATTTTTACTATGTAGGAGTTTTAATCACACCCTAAATGTTTTCTCTCTTTGCTTATTAATTCGGGGATAATATAGATTAATCCGAATTTTCCTAATCTCTCAGTCCAATAATTTAAATGTCTGATAGTATCTTGAGCTGATTTATGATTTTCTAAAACACCATCATTGATATATCGCTCAACAAGATCAGATAAAGTTCGCCTACTTTTATGTAAGTCAAAATTAAATTGACCTGCTTTAATTTCTCTTTCTTTTGCTATACCCCAGTCTTCAGCTTCCTGTTTTCTATCAAATGTTTTGCTGATAACCGGGTAATCTTTTAAACGAATAACAGCGTGCCAGCCTGTAACTTTTCCATTTTTATTTTTGTTCTTAAATATTGCTACCATGTTCCTACTCCTATGTGCAGTTTTTTTAAGTATGAGTAGTTGGAAATGTTATTACTCGTTAAGTTTGTTTTTCACTGCACGTCAATTGCACGTCATAACTTTATTATACTATAAAATTATTTATTGAATCAACGCGAATAAAAATTAAACGACTTGCTTTTAAATGACTAGAGAATTAGCGGCAGTCGGATTTGAACCAACGACACCCGGATTATGATTCCGGTGCTCTAACCAACTGAGCTATACCGCCGGAAAAATGGCGGGGAAAGGATTCGAACCTCTGACCTTCGGGTTATGAGCCCGACGAGCTAACCACTGCTCCACCCCGCGATAATTAAATAAGAATAGTAACATATAAAATTATTTAAGGGCAAATACTTATTTGAATATATTTTCAAAGATAATATTTGACGATCCTTTTAAAGATTTTATTAAGCTTTTTTTGCTATTTATAAAGTCATTTTCATTAAAGTCTTTGTCTAATAATTTTTTTATATTTAAGTTTAAATCAGCTAGGTTTGAGGAGATTCCAATATTATGTAAAATTGTTAAATTAACAAGATCTTTTTGCATTTCCATGTAAGGACCAAATAATATTTTTGTATTATATAAAAGAGGTTCTAATATGTTGTGACCTCCTATGTTTTTTATGAAACTGCCACCTACTATCGATACTTTTGATAAATTAAATAAAATATGTAAAAATCCCATTTTGTCTATTAATACGATCTTTTCATCAGAACGATTTTCAATTTCAGATAACTTTATTATATTTTTATATTTTTTTTTTATAAGAGAATATACAAAATTAAATCTCTCGGGATGCCTTGGAGCTAAAAAAATAATATAATTTTGGTCTTCAATAAAATTTTTTATGTTTGAGAGAATAAGATCTTCTTCATTGTCATGAGTAGATACAATAGATAGAACTGTTTTGTTTTTTAAATTTAATCTATCTATCAAGTTGTTTTTTTGTAAAATATTGATCTCTTTAGCTTCAATATCAAATTTTAAATTTTTACCTACAATAATCTTTTTTTCATCAGCATGAGCTTTGATAAATAACTTTTTATAATCCTCATTTTGAGTAATAATTAAATCAAAATATGAAAAAATTTTTTTTGAGAAAAATTTAATTTTTGAATAACGGTTAGCAGATTTTTCAGATATTTTTGCACTCACAAGAAAAATTTTAGCATTTAATTTTTTTGAATGTTTTAAAAAATTAAACCATATATCAGTTTCAATAAAAATCACTATGTCAGGCTTTATTTGCCTAAAAACACGCTTAATAACAAAAGATAGATCAAAAGGCATGTAAATGCATTTATCAGCTTCCTTGAGCTCTTTAGCCTTGTTATTCCCTGTTTCTGTTGATGATGATAAGATTATATAGCCGGTTTTGATTTTTTCTTTTATTTTTTTAATTAGAGGTGCTGCCGCAGCTGTTTCTCCTAATGATACCGAATGTATCCATATAACCGTTTTATCTTGAGAAAAAAAATTATATTTTTTGAGACTAAGTCTTTCTAAAAGATTCTTTTTTTTCTTTTTTAAAAATAAACTTTCATAAACTATTTTAAAAATGTTTATAAAAAGATAAATTAAAAGAAAAAAATCATACATTCACTTGCTTCACTACAAA
Organism: Chlamydiae bacterium RIFCSPHIGHO2_12_FULL_27_8; assembly: GCA_001796155.1. Classification (GTDB taxonomy): domain Bacteria; phylum Chlamydiota; class Chlamydiia; order Chlamydiales; family SM23-39; genus O2-12-FULL-27-8. The sequence goes on from MGLU01000030.1 coordinate 6,823, forward strand.
ATTGATCAATTTGTTTGGTACAAAAATGGATTTAATTATTTCGCCTTCAATATACTTTTTTACAGTTTCGTTTTGTTTAGCTAAGTTAATTAACATTTCTTCTTCAACATTTTGCGGAAGATCTAGTCTTGCTCTTAATTTGCCGTTAACTTGAATGATATATGTAATACTGTCCGGTATTAAAAATTTTTCATTTACTTTTTGTAAAGGCTCAAAAGTCAAAGATGTAAAAAACCCTAAAATTTCATTCATTTCTTCTCCAATGTGAGGAGCAAACGGATAAAGCATTTGTATTGCAATTTTTAAAGAATTTTTAGAGTATTTTTCTAATTTTGAAAAGGCATTTAAAAATTCCATCAAATGAGCAATGGCAGTATTAAACTGCATATTTTCAATTTCGTTTGTAACCTGATATAAAAGTTTGTGAGAGAGTTTTAAAGCTTCTTCATTCTCTTCTTCAGTAATTTTATCGAAATTTAAAAGATCATAAAATCTGTTCAAAAATCTTTTACATCCGCTTACAGCATCTGTATTCCATATTTTTTCTTTATCAAATGGACCCATAAACATTTCATATAATCGAAGAGCATCAGCACCGAATTCCTCAACCATTTCATCAGGAGTTACACCGTTCAGTTTTGATTTGGACATTTTTTCGATCTGTTTTAAAACTTCTTTTCCGTTGTAATAATATTTTTCATTTTCAAAAACAACTTCTTCGCTCGGAACATAGCTTCCACCATCCGCTAATCTATAAGAAGGTGCTGTTAAAAGACCTTGATATCTATATTTTTTGTAGGGCTCATCTGTATGGACTAGTCCAATATCAAAAAGTACTTTATGCCAAAATCTTGAATAAAGCAAATGAAGTACTGCATGTTCAGCTCCACCTACATATAAATCAACAGGCATCCAATATTTTTCTTTTTCTTTATTCCATGCTTCATCATCATTTTTGGGGTCAATAAATCTTAAATAATACCAACATGATCCCGCCCATTGCGGCATAGTATTAGTTTCTCTTGCAGCTTTTTTATTTGTTTTTTTATCTAAAATGTTTACCCATGAATCAACTTTTGCAAGAGGGCTTTGTCCTTGAACTTCAGGTTTATAATCGTCGAGTTCAGGAGGTAGAAGAGGAAGTTCATCCAAATCTAAAAATCTTCTTGTTCCATCTTTGAAATTAAGAATTGGAATCGGCTCTCCCCAATATCTTTGTCTTGAAAATAACCAGTCCCTAAGTTTGTAGCTTATTGCTTTTGTGCCATTTTTTGTATCTTCAAGCCATTTTAGTATAGTGTCTTTTGCTTTATCAACTTCAAGACCATTTAAGGATACCTGATCATTTTCGGAATTTACCCCCCTTCCTTCGTGAGTCCAGCATCTTTTGCCGGTTAATATCAATTCTTTAAGCTCTTTTAAAGGAGTTTCTTCTTCTGCATTTGAAAGATCAGGATCATAAACACAAATTATCGGAATTGAAAATTTGTTTTCAAATTCAAAATCTCTTTCATCATGAGCCGGCACCGCCATTATAGCACCTGTTCCATATCCGGTTAAAACGTAGTCGGCAATCCAGATAGGAAGTTCTTTTCCATTCGCAGGATTTATTGCATATGAGCCGATAAATACACCTGTTTTTTCTTTTGCAAGATCTGTTCTTTCCAAATCGCTTTTAAGTGATATCTGTTTTATATACTTTTTAACTGAATCTCTTGATTCCTTGGTTGTAAGTTTGCTCACCAATGGATGTTCCGGAGATAATACAAGATATGTTGCTCCGAAAATTGTATCAGGCCTTGTTGTAAAAACTTCAATATATTCATTTTGATGTGCAGATTTGAATTTTATTTTTGCTCCTTCGCTTTTCCCGATCCAGTTAACTTGAAGTTTTTTAATGTTTTCCGGCCAGTCAACTTTATCTAAATCTTCAATAAGCCTTTCTGCATAAGCCGTAATTTTTAATATCCACTGCTTTAAAGGAACTCTTTCTACAGGATATCCCCCTTCTTTTGACTTTCCGTCTTCAACTTCTTCATTGGCAAGTATAGTTTTGAGTATAGGACAGTAGTTCACATTGATTTTAGCTTCGTAGGCAAGACCCTTTTCATAAAGTTTTGTAAATATCCATTGTGTCCATTTATAGTATGAAGAATCTGATGTTGAAATTTCTCTATCCCAGTCATAACTAAAACCAATAATTTTTAACTGCCTTTTGTAAATTTCGATATTTTTTTTTGTTGTAATTTTAGGATGTGTGCCGGTTCTTATTGCATACTGTTCTGCAGGAAGACCAAAACTATCCCATCCCATAGGATGGAGTACTTCATATCCCTTTTGCCTCATATATCTGGAAACAATGTCTGTACCCGTATATCCGGCAACATGTCCTACATGCAGACCGGCTCCCGAAGGATATGGAAACATATCAAGAACATAATATTTTGGTTTAGACGAACAGTCGCCGGCTTTAAAAGTTTTATTTTTCTCCCAATAGGACTGCCATTTTTTTTCGATTATCTGATGATCATATTTTCTGTGCATACAAACCATTATATTTATTTTTATGTCATGTTACCATTTATTAAAAAAAAATTCGAACTAAAACTCATGAAAAAATTATTTCAATAAAATAATGAAAAGTATATTTTTATTCAAAAAAAAATTAATAGGTTTAAAAAATGTTTTTTAATATTATTTTTTATGAAGTTAAAGGTGCTTATACCATTATAATTAAAAATCCTTCGGTTGAAAATCCAAAAATTGCTCTCATTATTTCATTAGCAATAAAAATTTTTGGTGTGCTAACAACAATGTATGCCGCTTTGTTAAATATCACTCCATATTTAGGTGTTGCGATGTTTTTATTTTCTTGCTTGATAGATATTGCAATAATTTCAAATTATCAAGAGATAAAAGAAGACATTGAAGAATCTCAATTACAACCTGCAGAAAAGGGAGAAAAAGATGCTTTGGAGTTTAAAGAAGATATTTTAGAGGCAAGAGATAGAGTGAGAGGCTTTTTCAAGTCTCTTTTCTCAAGGAATAATATGTGAAAATTTTTAATTCTTTTAACAATAGAGTTTGTGATTTCATTGAAAAATTTGATGAAAATATAGATATTCTTACAAAAAAAAATAATAAAAAAGCTGCAGTAATTTCTTTAATTTATAAAATTACTGCAATTGTAATGCTTATTTTTGTAAAATCGTTCCCTCCAATTTTTATAACTTCAATCTATTTCATCTCTTTATCTTTTTATATTGATTATAAAATTATGACCAACATTGAACCATTGATTTATTGTATCTTAGATAAAAGTATAAATGATGAACCTTATAAAAAAGGATATTACGAAGGAAGTTTTTTAGGCCGCTTCTTAAAAGGTCTGCCGGAAAGAGCAAAAGGGTTTAAAAAAGGATTTGTATATGAGTACTATTCAAAATGAGTTGAACTTTACATCCATTTATCTATCCTGCACATTGTTTGCAGGGGTAATTATTTTAACAACTAATAAAAATCTCCAGAAAAAGTTTTTTTCATTAATAACTAACCATTTAAATCAAAATAAACAAATTGAAGATAGACACAAGGAACCGTCTGTAGCTTCAGATGCTCAAACAAGAGCTGTTGAATTTGTTATAAAACAGCAAAGAATTGTAAAAGTTCCAAGATCATATTGGGATTTAAAAAATTTTAATTATGTTAAAAACAATCCAATTGTCAGTTTAATTTATACCCTATCCGCTAAGATTTTAGCATTTTTGATTTCTTATATTTCTTCTTTTTTTGCATCTCTTGTTTTTTTTACTTCATTTTTTTTAATTGACAGATCTATAATTTTGCTTGGAAAAGAGTTCTTTTTATCTATAAAAATTGTATACTTTTTATTTAATCCTTTAACAGCCACAAAAGAAGCGTTTTATTGGATAATAGAACAGACAAAATTAGTATTTTCAAGGATAGATAATGCCGGAACTGTGTGAAGTAGAAACTATAAAAAAAAATTTATTAGATACTGTTAAAAACTCTGTAATTGAGGAAGTATTAATTTTTAACAGTTCAATAATAAAACCTCATTCAGAAGATTTTTTTAAAAAAAAACTTTCTAAAAAAACAATTAAAAACATTTTAAGAAAAGGAAAATATTTATTTTTTGAAATAGAAAATTTTTATTTAACATTTCATTTTAAAATGACCGGTCATATCTTTTTAAAAGATTTTGATTATAAATATCAGAAGCACGAGCATTTAATTTTTAAACTTTCTAATGGAAAACAAATTATTTATTATGACACTAGAAGATTTGGAAAAATAAATATTTTTGAAAATATTAAAAATTTGAAAATTGGTATAGACGCCTTAAATAAAAATTTATCTGAAAATTTTTTTTATGAAATATTAAATAAAAAAAATATCAATATCAAAACACTTTTATTAGATCAAAAAATTATTGCCGGGATTGGTAATATTTATGCCGATGAAATTCTATTTTTATCAGAAATTCACCCTGAAACAATGACTTGTAAAATAAATAAACAAAAGTCTGCTAAAATTTTAAAATCAATTCAAACCGTACTTATTAATGGAATAAAAAATGAAGGGACTTCTCTAGGCTCAAACAGATCTAATTTTTCAAATATTTTTGAAAAACATGGA
>MGLU01000030.1:11555-12203 GCA_001796155.1 Chlamydiae bacterium RIFCSPHIGHO2_12_FULL_27_8
AATTTCTCAAAGAAGCAGCTATTTTTGCAAAAATTGTCAAAAATAAAAAAAAAATATTGCATATAATTTTTTTTAATTTAATATATTTCAAAAAAAAATTAATATATGATTAAAATATTCCCTCTAGATTACTTTAAATTAGAACCATTACATTTTGAAAATTTTAAAAATACACCTTCAGTTAATATTTTATTTGATGAGAATAAAAATCCAAGATGCAAACATTCTTATGAAAAATTAACCCTAGCGTCATCTTGTGTTAAAACATCTTGCTGCAACTATGTTTTTTTAGAAGAACCTTTAATCAAATATTTATCAAACCCAATAGTAAATAACTCTTGCCCAAATTGCTCAAAATTTGTAAATTTTGAAACTAGAAATAGTATGATTCAAAAAATAAAATATATGTGGAAAGATACCTTTTTAACATCTTTTTTAAGTTTTGGAGTCGCTCTTTTATCTGCAAAAGTAACTTCATTTGTATTTTCGAAATTAATAAATACTACAACAATATACTCCACTTTGGGAATTGTTGGTTTTGTTTCTGCAATAGATATTAAAAATAATATTGTAAAAATCAATAATAATTATCTGTCAAATTTTTTAATTGCTTCAAGTGTTTTTGCATTATCTAGCGGTTTAGATATG
>MGLU01000031.1:0-2113 GCA_001796155.1 Chlamydiae bacterium RIFCSPHIGHO2_12_FULL_27_8
TTTTTGTTTTTCCATTTTCAATATAAAAAATTCTATCTGTCATGTAATTTACAGATTTCATGTCATGACTAATATATATTATAGAAGTTTGATATTTATTTTTTATTTCTTTTAAAAGATCTAAAATCTCTATTTGAAGTGTTATATCCAAAGAAGTTATCGGCTCATCTGCAATTATGATTTTAGGATTAGATGCTATTGCTATAGCTATTAAAATTCTTTGTCTTTGTCCTCCTGATAATTCATGTGGATATTGATGGTATACTATTTCAGGATTTTTAATTTTTGCATCTTCTAGAAGTTTTTTTACTTTTTCTTTTGATTTGTCTTTTTTTATTGCTTCTAATATTTGATGTCCTACTCTCATTGTCGGATTTAAATATGAAAATGCATCTTGAAAAATAATTGAAATTTTACTTCCTCTAATTTTTAACATCTCCTTTTCATCTTTTTTCAAAATATCTTCACCCTCAAATATAATTGATCCCTCAATTGTAAAGTTTTTATCTAAAAGTTTTAATATTGAAAGTGAGGTAATGCTTTTTCCGCTCCCTGAATCTCCAATAAATGCAACTATTTCATTTTCATTTACACTGAAATTTACATTTTTAATAATTTCAATTTGTTCACCGGTTTTTAAAAAAGAAACTTTTAAATTTTTAATTTCTAATAATTTATTCATTTGTGATCTTTGGGTCTAATAAGTCTGAAATGTTATCTCCAATTAAGTTAAATGAAAGCATCAGTAAAAATAAAAAAAATGATGGAAAAAAAAGCCTAAATGAAAAATATCTGAGTGCCGGAATAGCATCATTTATCATTGTTCCAAGCGATGCTACCGGTGCTTGAATTCCAAGTCCTAAAAAACTTAAAAAAGCTTCAGTAAATATAGCCACAGGTATAGAAATTGTCATAGTAGTAACTATTGTTCCAATCGTATTTGGTAAAAGATGAAAAAAAATTATTCTCTTTCTTGTTGCACCGATTAATTTAGCAGCATGAACATATGGGAGTTCTTTAATCACTAAAATTTTTGCTCTTATAATTCTTGCCATATTTATCCAGTGAGTCAAACTTAAAGTAATAATAATAGTTGTTAAATTTGATCCTAAAACTACAGATAATAAAATTACCCATAAAAGATACGGTATTGTCGAAATTATATCACATGTTCTCATCATAACATTGTCAATAATCCCGCCCATAAGCGCTGAAAAGGCTCCCCATATAGATCCAATTATTACATCAAGAATTGCTGCAGATATTCCTACAAAGAGCGATATTCTTATTCCCTGACAGACTCTTACAAAAATATCTCTTCCAAGTTCATCTGAACCAAATATAAATATTTTATTTGGAAAACTATTTTTTAAATCTAAATTTGTTTGAAAATAATCAAAAGATGAAAAAAAAGGTCCAAAAACTGCAAAACAACATATGGAAATCAATAAAATCAAACCGATAGTTAAACGTAAATTGTTTAAAAAAAATCTATTTTTAAAAGCTTTTTTATAAAGTGTTTCCTGCATTTTCTTTTTCTATTCTAGGGTCTATCAATCTATATAATATATCAACCAACATCATAATAACAATCAGAATGAAACTAAAAAATATAGAAAGACCTAAAATAACACTATAATCTCTTAAACTTATTGAAGATACAAGCCAAAATCCAATCCCCGGAATCGCAAATATTTTTTCAATAACAAAACTTCCTGTTATAACATGTGCGGAAAGCGGACCTAGATATGCAACCAGAGGAAGCATCGAATTTTTTAAAACATGTTTAAAAAATATCTCTTTATTTGAAAGTCCTTTTACTTTCGCAAGTTTAATATAATCTTTATTTAAAGTTTCTGTAACAGAATTTCGAATGAGCCTGGCAATATATGCTGTAGGAAGAAGAACAAGAGAAATAGCCGGTAAAATTGTTGAAGAAAAACTTGTAAGTCTGGCTATCGGAAAAAGCTTTAGTTTAACAGAAAAAAAATATTGTAACAAGGTTGCAAACAAGAATGCAGGTAGTGAAATTCCTATAATTGCAATTGTCATTATGAGTGCATCCGTCTTCTTGTTTTTTTTAAAAGCAGCCAGGCTTCCTAAAAAAGTACCA
>MGLU01000031.1:2135-3193 GCA_001796155.1 Chlamydiae bacterium RIFCSPHIGHO2_12_FULL_27_8
CTTCCATTCCTAAAAATAAAGAAATAGGAAATCCATCCTTAATTATTTTATTTACTGTTCTTCCTTCATAAATAAAAGATGATCCGAAATCAAGTTTAAAAAAAGATTTTATATATTTAAAATATTGAATATAAAGAGGTTTATCTAGTCCATAATGACTATATAATGAATCCATTACCTCTTTTGTCATGTTTTGTTCTGTTGTAAAAGGATCCCCGGGAATAGTTTTCATTAATACAAATGTAATGCTCATTACAATGAATATAGAAAAAAAAGAGATAAAAATTTTTTTTAAAATAAATTTAAACATTTTTTTACCATAACAATCTTATACCATAAAATGAAAAAAAAGGTTAAAATTTTCATATATTTTATAGGAAAATATGCAAAAACTTTACTTTACTTCTTTAGGATGTAACAGAAATTTAGTTGATTCTGAAGTTATGATAGATAAATTATTAAAAAATAATTTAGTGCTTTCGGATGATATAATAAATTCAGATCTGTTTGTTATTAATACATGCGGTTTTTTAAAAGAAGCTAGAGACGAAGCTTTTGTTGTTTTGGATGAAATATTTTTAAATAAGAAAAAAAGTGCAAAAGTAATTGTTACAGGATGCATGGCAAATGTTTTTTCAAATCTTATCAAAGAAAAATATCCGGAAGTTTTTTCAATACTCTCTACCGGTAATATTGACAAAATTTTTGATGCTTCCTTAACGTCTCAAATTAAAATAGATAATTTGAGTTATCTCCAAAAAGATTTTGCAAGAGTCTTGACAACCCCATCGCATTTGACTTATGTAAAAGTTTCTGAAGGCTGTTATAAGGCATGTGCTTTTTGTATTATACCTAAAATTAAGGGGAAACTAGTATCCAGAACAAATCAATCCATTTTGAAAGAAATTAATTTATTGCTTTCTCAAAATGTTTTTGAAATTAATTTAATTGCTCAAGATCTTTTAGACTATGGTAAAGATAGAAATGAAAAAAATGCTTTAATAAATCTTATTAAAGAGATTTTAAAAATAGATAAAAAATTTTGGTTAAGACTTTTA